>JBNKGK010000116.1:0-9478 GCA_050289785.1 Kordiimonas sp. | reverse complement strand
CTGGTACAACAATTCCAAAGTGAGCGCGCAAAAGCCGCTGAATTTGAATTTGTAGAGGATATCCTGAATTGCCGAGGCATTATCCTGCCCTTTAGCCGTGATGGCCACCTCCCGCATTTTGCCATGATCGTGGTTAACTTCAGCAAGCAGGCGGAGGGGAAAGCGGTTCATAGCAAGCAACTGCTGTCTCTGCTGGATGACAGTCAACATGCCGCCAAGACCATCTCTCACATGGGGGACCAAAGCCGCTTTGATCTTTATAAAGTTCTGGCAAAGGCGCTCGCGCTCTATGAGGAAGCGGGCATTAACCCTGAAGCCTACAAGGCCCTGCTGGCTGAAGCCGACCTGAAAGTTCAGACAAGGGCGCCCTTTACCCCGGCGCTGAAACTCATCTTCGGTAAGGACTATGATAAAACACGTCTGACAGAATATGCCGCCACCTTATCTTATGCAACACGGCAGGGCCAAACAGCCGCAACGCTGGCTGCCTTCTTGCGGGATTTTCCAGGAGGCATCAAAAGCTGTGTCGCCAAAGAGCGGCAAGCCAAACGCCTGGCGAACGGCCATCCCGCCGCAAATCGACACCAAAAAGCCCTAAAAGAGGCCAGGAAAGCGCAAACTGTCAAACTCTCCAAACTAGAGCCAGAAGGAGAGTTTTGCCTGGTTCTTGCCCGACGAACACCGGAAGGAGGAGTAAAAGCACTGGCCCTGGCAGAAGCCAGCCGGGCACAAATAGACGCTGCAGTAAAAAACTACGTTAACAAAAAATAAATCAGTTTAAGAAACACTAGGTTACGGAGAGGAGACACGTGACCAACGATCAACGCCGTGAGCAGCTGCTGTCGAGGTTACTCGATCTGGCTGCCCCAAATATTGCCAAAGGGCAATTACCCCTATTTAAAGCCTTTCTGAGCAGTTTTTATAGCAGACAGGCGCCAGACGACTTGCTCTCAAGACCGCAAGAAACGCTATTTGCTCTTGCCCTTAATGTGTGGGAGACAAGCAAGAATAGAAAACCTAGCACACCAACAGTGCGTGTGTTGAGCCCAAAAGACAAGGCTGTCACCTGGAACACCAAGCATACAGTCATCCAAATTATTAATGATGATATGCCGTTTCTGGTGGATTCCGTGATCGCCAGTTTTGCTGTCACCCTGAATTACCGGGTGCATATGATGCATCACCCTATTCTCGAAGTGATACGCGATACCAAAGGCAAGCTTACCACTGTTGAGGAGCAACACGGCCAGAACCCCGATGCCTGCCGGGAATCCTGCATGTATGTGGAAGTTGATGCCCAATCAGACCCACAAGTGCTAACTGAAATTAAGGAAACGGTGGAAACCACCCTCGCTGATGTGCGTGTAGCTGTGACAGACTGGCGGGCGATGATGGCCAAAATTGACGAGACTGTCGCCTCACTCACCGTGAACGCCCCGTCTGTAAGCGAAGAGGAAGTGGAAGAAACCATTCGCTTCTTACGCTGGCTGGCGCAGGATAATTTCACCTTTCTGGGTTTCCGGGAATATCATATTGCAGCCAAAGGCGATACGCTTGAAATTGACCGTGTAGAAGGCTCTGGCCTCGGTATTTTGCGGGATCCTGCTAGAAATGTTCTCAGGGATAAAAAGGGCCTGACGCCCATGTCGCCAGAGATCAAGCACTTCCTCAACCAGCCTGACCCGCTGATCATTACTAAAGCCAATGTAAAAGCGACTGTGCACCGCACAGCCCATATGGATTATATTGGCGTTAAAACCTTTGATGAAAAAGGCAATGCCGTGGGCGAGCGGCGTTTTGTGGGCCTGTTTACTTCATTATCCTACAGACAATTTGCCCATGATGTGCCCCTTTTGCGGCACAAAGTGGCAAAGATCATTACTCAGGCCGGTTTCCCGAAGCGCTCGTACGCAGCCAAGGCGCTTAAGCATATTATTGAGACCTTCCCTCGGGATGAACTGTTCCAGATTAATGAACAGCAGCTGTTTGAAACATCCATGGGCGTTCTGCACTTGACCGAACGACCAAAGGCACGCGCCTTCATCAGGCAGGATCAGTTTGAACGCTTTGTCTCTGCACTCGTTTATGTGCCAAAGGAAGCCTATCAAGCGGGCATCAGGGTCGCTATCTCAGATATTCTTTGTGACGCTTTCAACGGCGAGATTTCTGTCTATTATGCCATGCTGAGCGAGGCCACTCTTGCCCGCTGGCACTTCATTATCCGAACCCAGCCGGGCGAAGTGCCAAAGGTTGACCTTGACGCCATCAATAAAAAGATTTTTGAAGCCGCTCAGGGTTGGGCTGATCAACTGCACAAGAGCCTTGTGGACCGCTATGGTGAAGAACAGGGCAGCCGCCTGCACCATACCTATAAATCACGCTTTGATGTAGCCTACCGTGATGCCTTCACGGCGGCGCAGGCGGCATATGATGTTTCTAAACTGGCCGAACTAGGCGATGATAATAACCTGCGGGTAGATTTTTACCGCCACCTTGCTGACGGTGAACATGGCTTCCGTATGAAAGTTTATCATGCTGGCAGGGTGATCACGCTCTCTGAATGCCTGCCTGTACTGGAAAATATGGGTTTCCGCGTTTTATCTGAGCATACCTACAAACTGCAGACAGACCCTCAGGCTCATATCCATGACTTTGCTCTTGAAAGAACAGGGGGCACAGCCATTGCCCTTGATATTCTAAAATCCCTTGTTGAAACCCTGTTTGTGAAAGTGTGCCGCAACACAGTTGAAAATGACCGTTTCAACGAATTGGCTATAACAGCAGGCCTTTCCTGGGATCAGATTGTTGTTCTCAGAGCTTATGGCAAATATCTGCGGCAACTGGGCCTGGGCTTTTCACCAGACTATATGGCTGCAACCATGGTGGAACACAGGACAGTATCCTCCCAGCTCTATCATCTGTTCCAAACCATGTTTGACCCACAACTCGGCCCTCAGGATGAAAGCACTGCGCTAGAGCCCATTAAAGCAGCGCTCTATAGTGAGCTTGAATCCGTCACCAGCCTTGATCAGGATCGCATCATTCGCGCTTACATCCACGCCATCATGGCAACACAGCGCACCAATTTCTTCCAGCCGGGGGTAATTGAGGGGGCAGGCGAGACTGCTTTTGCGGTGAAAATTCATTCCCGCGACCTGAATGAAGCCCCATTACCGCGGCCTTATGCCGAGATTTGGGTCTATTCACCAAAGGTGGAAGGCGTTCACCTGAGAGGCGGGCCTGTTGCCAGAGGCGGCCTAAGGTGGTCTGATCGGAAAGAGGATTTCCGCACAGAAGTACTGGGCCTTGTGAAAGCCCAACAGGTGAAGAATGCGGTTATCGTGCCCCAGGGGGCTAAAGGTGGTTTCCTGCCAAAACAGCTGCCACCAGCGTCTGACAGGGAAGCCTTTATGGCAGAGGGTGTGGCCTCCTATCGGTCTTTCATCACCAGCCTGCTATCGCTGACTGATAATTTAGTGAAAGGGAAAATTGCCCCACCAGAGGATATCATTCGCCGCGACGGAGATGACCCCTATCTGGTGGTTGCCGCAGATAAAGGCACCGCCACCTTCTCGGATATCGCCAACAGCATTTCAGAAGGCAATAACTTCTGGCTGGGGGATGCTTTTGCCTCTGGTGGCTCACACGGTTATGACCATAAGAAAATGGGCATCACCGCGAAAGGCGGCTGGGTGAGTGTTCAGCGCCATTTCCGGGAAATTGGGATTAATGTGCAAACCGACCCAATCACCGTAATTGGGGTGGGGGACATGGCAGGTGATGTATTCGGAAACGGCATGTTACTCTCCAAAGCCATCAAGCTGCGGGCAGCATTTAACCATATGCATATCTTCCTTGATCCTGATCCGCAGGATACGCAAGCCTGCTGGGCTGAACGGAAGCGCCTGTTTGAGATGCCACGTTCCAGCTGGGCTGATTACGATAGCGGCCTGATATCTGAAGGCGGCGGCGTTTTTGAACGGTCTGCCAAGTCCATCACCCTTAGTCCGGAAATTAAAACCTGGCTTGGCCTGAAGGAAGACAGCATCACCCCAACAGCCCTTATTCATCTGCTTTTAAAAGCGGAGGCTGACCTCCTGTGGTTTGGCGGTATCGGCACCTATGTGCGCTCCAGCGATGAAAGCAACCAGCAGGTGGGCGACCGCACTAACGACAACCTGCGGGTCACCGCTACAGACTTGAAAGTGAAAGCTGTAGGTGAAGGTGCAAACCTGGGCATGACCCAAAAGGCGCGGATTGAATTTGCCCGTCTTGGTGGTCGCCTGAACACAGACTTTATCGACAATTCCGCCGGTGTGGATTGCTCTGATAAAGAGGTGAATATCAAGATTCTGCTCTCTGATGCAGTTGCCAGTGGCAAGCTTAAGCGAGATGACCGTGATAAGCTGCTTGAAACAATGACTGATGAAGTTTCTGAAATAGTTCTCTCAGACAACTATCTACAAACCCAGGCTATATCGCTTGCCGAAGCACAGGCCGTGCAGGCCAGAGAATATCACCTGGGGTTGGTGCGCACGCTTGAGCGCAGTGCTGGCCTGAACAGAGAGATTGAATATCTGCCCTCTGATGAAGGCTTTGCGGAATTGGCAACTAATGGCCAGGGGCTCACCCGACCAGAGATAGCCACCTTGATGGCTTATGCCAAAATCTCGCTTCTGGATATCCTCACACTCAGCAAACTAGTGGATGACCCTGTCTTGTTGCCAGAGCTAGAGTGGGGCTTCCCAACGGCTCTGCGCAATGACTATTCAGACGAGCTGCAAAGGCACCGCCTGAAACGGGAGATCATTGCCACGGTGCTTGCCAATGAGGTGGTTAACTGGGCTGGCCTCACCTTCGTTTATGAAGTGAAAGAGGAAACTGGGCTTGGTGTGGAAGATATTATTGCTGCTTTTGTTGTGGTGAGAGAGGTCTTTGGCCTCAAAAAGCAATGGAAAGCCATCAACGCCCTGGATTATGAGGTGGATGCAAAAGTGCAATATGATATGCACCAATCCGTCACGGAGGCACTCAAGAGCCAGGTTCTGTGGTTACTTCGTAATCTGTCGCAGCCTTTCAATGTCAGTGCGATTGTCGAGCGGTTTAAAAAGCCTGTTGATGATCTCTTCAATATCAAGCAAAACATCCTTAGCAAACCCGCTCAGGAGGTGTTTGTGCGCCGCATGAAAAAGCTGGAGAAACAAGGCGTGAACCACGAGCTTGCCAATTTCGTGGCAGATTTTGAAGCGCTCACCTCCGGCCTTGATATTATTGCGGTAGCGGAACAAACTGGCAAACCCGTCGATTATGTAGCCTCTGTTCACTTTGCTCTGGGCAATATCCTTGGCTTTGACTGGTTGCACCAGCGGGCAGATAGCATCAAGGCAAATGACCACTGGGATACCTTGGCCATCCGTTCCTTGCAGGAAGACTTGGCAGATCAACGCCGGGCGCTTGTTGAGCATGTCTGCTCAAACTATGGTTCGAATGGCGCCCAAAAAGCCACGAAAGACTGGGCTACAGAACAACAGACACGGATCATCCGTGTGGAAGCATTGATAGATGACCTAAAAACATCCGGTTCCCTGGGCGTTGCCAAGCTCAGTTTTGCAGCAAGGCACCTGCGGTCCATCCTACGGTAAGAAAAATATCTGAATCAGGGGTGCAAAAACCGCCCCTGATTCCATTCCTCAACAGTGGCCATGATTTCTTCATGGGTATTCATCACACACGGCCCATAACGAGCCAAAGGCTCACCAATAGGATTACCGGCCACCCGAAGGAACGGGGCGAGATTCATCAAGCCATGTTTACCAATGCTACGGCGCTGAAAAATCAATATCCGGCCCGGCGGGTACAATGCCTGTAGGGTTAATCATACGGTGGCTTTTATAATAATGGCCCTTGATATGATCCATATGAACAGTGCCCGCCACACCGGGAAGGCTGTATATATCCCGCGTATATGCAAAAAGGTTTGGATAATCCCTAAGCTGGCGAATATTACATTTGAAATGACCAACATAAACCGGATCAAAACGCACCAGCGTGGTAAACAAACGAATATCGGCTTCGGTCAATACTGTGCCCATTAAATATCGCTTATCGGATAAATGGTTTTCCAACCAATCCAGTGTGTCGAACAGAGGGCCAACTGCCTCTTCATAGGCCTGCTGCGTTGTTGCAAAACCCGCCTTGTAAACACCGTTGTTCACAGTGTCATAGATACGGCTGTTCAATTCATCAATCTGGCGCCGGAAAACAGCAGGATAATAGTCTCCTTCGTTGGCCCCTAGGCCGTCAAAGGCACTTGCAAGCATCCTGAGGATATCAGCGCTTTCATTACTAACAATCCTGTTCTGTTTTTTATCCCATAGCACCGGCACCGTTACCCGGCCCGTATAATTATCATCCGCTTTTTTATAGAGTTGATGGAGACATTCAGCGCCAAATAAAGCATCACCTGTGCTGCCATCTTCTTTGTCAAAGGTCCAGCCATTCTCTAACATTGTCATTGCTACAACGGAGACATCAATCATCTCCTCAAGCCCTTTAAGAGCACGAATGGCAAGAGTTCTATGAGCCCAAGGGCAAGCATAGGAAACATAAAGGTGATACCGCCCCACCTCAGCCGCAAAGCCGCTCTCTCCGGTTGGGCCTGCACACCCATCAGGCGTTATCCAGTTTCGAAAGCTGGTTTGGGGACGCTTGAAGCTGCCGTCCTTACCTGAATCAACCAGTTCTTTTTCCTGCCACTGGCCGTCTATCATCATACCCATGATGTCTCTCCTGTTTCTTTAAACAGACATAAAGGAGACTGAACACCGTTTGTAGAGGGGCGCTTCACAAACCCATGTTGTGAAAAAACGAACACACCTCTGATTAAAGGCAGAAACTATTCTCTTCTTTCGCGAACCAATCCGCCAGAAAATCAATAAAAACACGCACTTTCAAAGGCAGAAGTCGCCGATCAGGGTAAAGTGCATAGAGGAAGGTCTGGGGCACAGACCACTCTTTTAACACTTCAACAAGCTCACCCTTCTCAAGCGCATCGTGCAGATAAAAGCGCGGCATCATCACAAGGCCAAGGCCTTCTTTCGCAGCAACCAATTGCATTGTGCCTGAATTGCTCACCATCCTGCCCTGCACACGCGCAACGTGAGGCTTTCCGTCTTTCAAGAGCCACCACTGCGTATTCGTCGCCAGATTACTATATAGAAGGGCTGTATGCCCTTTCAGATCATCCGGCGTTTGGGGCACACCGTGCTCAGCAAGATACGCCGGGCTCGCGGCAACATGGTTCCTCATAGGCACCAGCTTCCGGGCGATCAAGCTGCTATCCTTCAAATTTGGCACAATGCGTAGGCCAAGATCATACCCGCCCCCAATAATATCAACCCGTTCATCGGTCAGGTTCATTTCACATCGAAGGTCAGGATGCTGCTGCAGAAATATACTGATGGGTTTTGCCAGATGCAGGTCCGTAAAGCTGCGTGGTGCTGTAAACCGAAGCTGCCCCACAAGACGGCCCCCTGCACATTTAACAGATTGCTCGGCCTCTTCCAAATCAGCGAGAATGGCCAGCGCCCGCTCATAAAAAGCAATACCTACATCTGTTGGGGCAACACCTCTGGTGCTACGATTAAGCAACTTAACGCCCAGATCATCTTCAAGGGTCTGAATACGCCTGCTCGCCACAGATTTGGTGATGTGTAAAAGCCTGGCAGCGGCTGTCAGGTTACCAGCCTCCACTGTGCGGCAAAAGGTGCGTATGGCGTTCAGGTCCATTATTCTCTCTTTTCTCGGAAAACGAGAGTTCAAAAATTAATACGATTTATGCCTAGTGATAAATGCATTTGTTGCATTTATTGCATTTATTTCGTTTAATGTATATAGAGAGGCATTAAAATTAGCTAAAATAAAGCTAACTCATTGATATTTAATAATAGAAGGGGAAGTTTCATGTCGAATCAAAAGGTGCGTTTCCCTAGCGAAGAAGAAAAAGAACTTGCTGCTTTTAGCAGTGGTATACTTTCCAAGCACATCAACCAAGACGAGATTACGGTAAAGATAGAGGAAGATGGCAGTGAGTCTATTGTCCTGCCACGTCAAGCCATACTCTTTTTAGTTGATATTTTAGATGCAATGTCACAAGGTAACACTGTCACTTTAATGCCTGTACACAAAGAGCTTACCACCAGTGAAGCGGCTTCTATCTTGAATGTTTCACGTCCGTACCTAATTAAGCTATTAGAGAGCGGAGACATAAAGCATCATAAGATAGGAACCCACAGGCGTATAAAGTTTGAAGACTTAATGGAATATAAGCACCGACGTGATAGTGAGGCAGACTCAGCGGCCGATGAATTAGCAGCTATTGCTCAGGAGCTAGAGTTGGATATGTAATTTGTCTTTTACTGTCTTATTTGATGCAAATGTTATGTTTCCAATCGGAACCAAGGGTGTGCACAATAGATCACAAGGTTTTCTCAGTCTTTCAGGAAAAGAAATCCATGTTTAAGCCAATAGTTTTGTTTGTAGCCTGCTTGGCAATGGCTGGCTGCAGCTCAATCCCTTCTGTTCAAAAAGGACAGTCTCTAGCCGAATATCTGGATTCGGTTAATTTTTCTGGTTCTGTGTTGGTCAGTCGAAATAACGAAATTATTCACGCTGCTGGGTACGGCTTTGCAAATGCTGAACTAAAGGTGTCCAACACACCAGATACCCAGTTTTATATTGCCTCGTTGACCAAGCAGTTTACTTCCTTGGCAATCATGCAGTTACAAGAGAAGGGCTTGTTGGATATCAATGACCCAGTTGAAAAATACCTACCTGAATTCCCTAATGGCTCAAAAATAACAATTAAGCATTTATTAACTCATTCCGCTGGTTTGTACGATTTCACTGATGACTGGGATGAGTTAAAGCAATTGAATTTATCGGCGCAGGATGTTGTAGATCGGTTCAAAGACAAGGAACTTAATTTTGAGCCGGGTTCTAAAGTCAGATACTCAAGCTCTGGTTATGTTTTGGCTGGGCAAATAATAGAGGCGGTGTCTGGTATGTCATACGCGAATTATATTGAGTCTCAAATATTCAATCCTCTTAATATGTCTCATAGTAGCTACGGTTACTCTATGGATGATGGCTTAGTCAAAGCCATTGGTTACAAAAATGGTGTTCCTCAGGAATCGGTCAATATGTCGCTTCCTTATGCAGCAGGTTCACTCTCATCATCAGTTTCGGATTTCTATCTATGGGACCAAGCCTTGTATAGTTCCTCTCTTATCAATGAGCGCAGTCTTCAGGAAATATTCCCAAGTGATCGAAGTGCACTGGGCATAGGCTTCGGTACAGGTAAATTCAAAGTGGTAATGGGCTTGGGTTGGGGTATCTATGAAACTGATTTTGGTCCTGAATATTCGCATGCGGGAAATGTTGACGGGTTTTCCACCGTTGTTTCGAGATATCCCAACCA
>JBNKGK010000115.1:0-9480 GCA_050289785.1 Kordiimonas sp. | reverse complement strand
AGGGCATCGCGCTTGAAGGCATGTGGCTCGTAAAAGAATACCTGCCGCGCGCCTACAAGAACGGCAAGGACCTCGAAGCGCGCGCCCAGATGATGGACCGCGTGGGCCGTTTGCCCTCGACGCTCATCGCCGCGGTGGGCGGGGGCTCCAACGCCATGGGGCTTTTCTATCCCTTTCTGGATGATCCGGACGTGGCCATGTATGCCGTGGAAGCGGCAGGTTATGGCCTGGATAAAGAACATGCTGCCTCTATCGCAGGCGGTAGCCCCGGTGTGCTGCACGGCAACCGCACCTATCTGCTGCAGGATGCCGATGGCCAGATCACTGAGGCCCACTCCATCTCTGCCGGGCTGGATTACCCCGGCATTGGGCCAGAGCATTCCTGGCTGCATGATCGCGGGCGGGTGAATTACATTTCCGCCACTGACGATGAGGCGCTTGAAGCGTTTCAACTATGCTGCCGTACGGAAGGGATTATCCCTGCGCTTGAATCAAGCCACGGCCTGGCGCATATCATCAAAGCGGCACCAGACCTGCCAAAAGATCATATCATGGTGCTGAACATGTCTGGCCGGGGAGATAAGGATATCTTCACCGTTGCCAAAGCACTGGGCAAGGAGCTGTAATCATGAGCAGACTGGAAGCCCGCTTTAATCATCTGGCCGAAGAAAACCGCGCTGCCTTTGTTTCATACATTCAGGCGGGAGACCCCGGCTATAGTGCATCACTTGATATATTGAAGGGCCTGCCTGCGGCTGGTGCCGATATCATTGAGCTTGGTATGCCGTTCACAGATCCTTCTGCCGATGGCCCCTCCATCGACAAATCCGCCCAGCGGGCACTGAAGGGCGGCGCCTCTGTCATTAAAACCCTGCAAATGGTGCGGGAATTCCGGAAAGAAGAACTGGAAACGCCGATTGTGCTGATGGGTTATTTCAACCCGATCTATGCCTATGGCATCCAGAAATTTGTGGAAGATGCCGCTCAGGTTGGTGTGGACGGCCTGATTGTGGTGGACCTGCCACCAGAGGAAGATGAAGAGCTGCGGGTGCCCGCGACAGAGGCAGGCATCAGCGTTATCCGCCTTGCCACGCCCACATCTGATGACGTGCGCCTGCCCACCATTATTGATGGGGCCAGCGGCTTTGTTTATTATGTGGCTGTAGCGGGGGTTACGGGCCAAAAATCAGCGGATGCTGATGAAATCGGTTCTGCTGTCGCCCGTATTAAAAAGCATACCGATCTGCCAATTGCTGTTGGTTTTGGTATTCGCACACCAGAACAGGCAAAAGCGGTTGCTGCTGTTGCAGATGCCGCTGTTGTTGGGTCAGCCATTGTGGAACAGATCGAAGCCGGACTTGACGAGAATGGAAATCCGGTTCCAGAGATGGTGAAAAATGTGTTAGGCTTTACAGCAACTTTGGCTGATGGCGTAAAGTCTGCCAAAAAGTAGTAAATCAGAAAAGGGGTTCATTTAATGAACTGGCTTACGAATTATGTGAAACCAAAGCTGCAGAAGGTTCTGCATTCCCGTGAAACACCGGATAACCTTTGGCATAAATGTAAAAACTGTGGGCAAATGATTTTCCAAAAGGAATTTATGGCAAATCTGTATGTTTGCGCCCACTGTGACCATCATGACCGTGTTCCCCCAAAAGACAGGTTTGATGCCCTTTTCGATAACCAGAATTATGATCTGATTGACCTGCCAAAGGTGAAACAAGATCCGCTCAAGTTTCGTGACAGCAAAAAATATACTGATCGCCTGAAGGCCGCTCGGTCACAAACCGGGGATGAAGATGCCATCAAAGTTGCTGTGGGCCGCATTGGTGGCACAGAAACAGTAGTGGCCATTCAGAACTTCTTTTTCATGGGTGGTTCCATGGGTATGGCTGTTGGTGAAGGCATTATTACCGCAGCCCGCAAGGCACTGGCAATTCATGCCCCCATGGTTATGTTCACGGCTTCGGGTGGTGCCCGCATGCAGGAAAGTGTTCTCTCGCTCATGCAAATGCCGCGCACCACAGTGGCTGTGCAAATGCTGCGTGAAGCTGGCCTGCCTTATGTTGTGGCGCTCACTGACCCAACATCCGGTGGTGTTTCCGCCTCCTATGCCATGCTCGGTGATGTGCATATCGCCGAACCTGGTGCCATGATCGCTTTTTCCGGCCCGCGTGTGATTGAGGAAATCATTCGTGAAAAGCTGCCCGAAGGCTTCCAGCGTGCTGAATATCTGCTGGAACATGGTGCTGTGGATATGGTTGTCCACCGCCATGATATGAAAGAAAAACTGGGCACTTTGCTTGGTCTTCTGATGAGTGGCCAAAAACATAAAGCAGCAGCCGAATAAGCCCCGCACAACAGGTTCATCCTAAACCCGGATTAAAGCCAACATGGATAAAAGTGCCAGCGATGCCGTGCTCGCGCGCCTGATGCGCCTGCACCCAAAAGAAATTGATCTCTCGCTGGGCCGGCTGAACCGGCTGTTGGCTAAACTAAGCCACCCGGAAAAAAGATTACCGCCTGTTGTGCATATTTCGGGCACCAATGGCAAAGGCTCCACCACAGCAACCCTGCGTGCCTTTGCCGAAGCGGCAGGCTACCGGGTGCATGTCTATACATCCCCTCATCTTGTATATTTCAACGAACGTATTCGTGTTGCTGGCAAACTGATAGAAGAGGAAGCACTGCTCGCTATTTTAGAAGAATGCGAAACTGCGAACGGGGATGACCCTATCACCTTCTTTGAAATCACAACAGCAGCGGCCCTACTGGCCTTTTCCCGCACCCCTGCCGATTTATGCATCCTGGAAGTTGGCCTTGGCGGGCTTTATGACGCTACCAATGTTATTGATATGCCTGCCGCTGTAGGCATTACACCGGTTAGTATGGATCATCAGCAGTTTCTGGGGGATTCACTGGTCGGCATTGCAGCAGAAAAAGCAGGAATCATCAAAAACGGGGCGCCAAGCGTGGTGGCCCCCCAGCAGGATGATGCCCTCAAACGGATTACCGAGGTCGCCTATGATAAAGGCGTGACGCCTTTAACCTATGGCCATAAATGGAAAGTAACCCCTATGCCCGCGCGCGGTGTGTTCCTGTATGAAGACTGGCAGTGCGCGATGGAATTGCCCATGCCCATCTTGCCGGGTGAACATCAGTGCATTAACGCAGGTACGGCCATTGCCATTGCCCATGCGCAACAGGCCATTTCCATACCGAATGCTGCTATCAAAGCGGGCCTTGGCTGGGTACGCTGGCCTGGCAGACTGCAGGAACTGAAAGGAACATCCTTGAACGCGCTGTTGCCAGAAGGGGCCGATTTGTGGCTGGACGGCGGCCACAACCCGGATGCTGCACGTGTTGTGCGTGACTTTCTGAAGCAGGTGGATCCGGTAGAACGCTCTGTCTCCCTTGTTCTCGGGATGCTGGGCACCAAAGATGCTGAGGGTTATCTCAAGAACCTTGGCGGTGTTATAGACCGCGTCATTGCCGTGCCGATTGAAGGGCAGGAAAATATGACATCCCCCGCCTTTCTGGCAGGTGCCGCGACAGACGCAGGCATTAGCGGCATAATAGCCAAGGATGTACCATCCGCCCTTGAGATGGTGGCAGAACGCGCTCACCCGGATCGCCCACCCTATGTGTTGATTGCAGGCTCCCTATATCTGGCAGGCAATGTGCTGCGAGAAACAGGCCTTATTCCAACCTGAAGACAAGCATCATTGACGCACCAAATCAAATTCGCCCGGTTAACAGAGATAGCGCCTCAGGAAATTATCTCACACATGTCTGATCCTCGCGTCGCCGAGCATATGCCCTTAATGACCGTTACATGGGATCAATTCACTGTCAGTAAATTCATTATGGCCAAAGAAGAGTATTGGCACCGCGATGGCCTCGGCCATTGGGCCATATTATACGATAATAAATATGTAGGGTGGGGTGGTTTGTTAAATTGCGTTCAAAATTGACCCGGTAATTGCGCCGAAGATTGACCCGCCTGAATTTGGTTTGTTTATAGTATTTTTATTGTGTTTTACCAACCTTTCCTTTGTTGTGAATATGTGTTGATTGTTTAAACCGGTAACTGTCGTTTCCGGTTTCAATAATATGGCAATGATGGGTGAGGCGATCGAGCAAGGCGGTTGCCAGTTTTGCATCGCCAAACACCTTTGGCCATTCAGCGAAAGTCAGGTTTGTGGTGATAATAATGCTGGTTTTTTCATAGAGCCTGCTAATGAGGTGGAACAGCAAGGCTCCACCAGCCTGACTAAAGGGCAGATAGCCGAGTTCATCGAGGATAATCAGGTCTGTATTCATGAGGTGGCTGGCCAGTTTGCCCTGCTGGCCTGCCTGTTTTTCCTGCTCCAGCCTGTTGACCAGTTCAATAACCGGTATAAAACGCACCCGGCATTTATGGTGTTGTACAGCCTGTACCCCAATGGCTGTAGCCAGATGGGTTTTTCCTGTGCCCGGTCCCCCGACCAGCACGATGTTCTGTGCCCTATTGATAAACTCACAACCATGCAGGGCAGATATCAGGGCCTCGTCAACAGAGGCCTGGCTGAAGTCAAAGCCTGTCATATCCCTGTAAACCGGGAACTTCGCCACCTGTAACTGGTATTTGATGGAGCGCACCTCCCGTTCAGCCATCTCGGCCTTTAACAGGGTATCCAGAATGGGCAGGGCCTGCCCGAGAACCGGTGCTGCCTGTTCTGCCATACCGGCAAGGGTATCAGCCATGCCAAACAGTTTGAGCGTCTTCAATGTAGGGATCAGAGTATCAACAGTCATGGCTGCCTCTCCCTCAAATGGTCGTAGCGGGCCGTATCTGCCAGGGGTTCTGTCACCAGCCTCAGGGCCGGGGGTGGTACAAGAGGTTCAGGGGGTGGGCTATCCTGCAACCTGCCAAGGCAATTCAGCACATGCTGTTTGGACGCCTTGCCTGCCTTTATCGCTTCCCGGACAGCGTCAATCACCAATTCCTCATCATACAACAGGATCAGAGCAAGGATATCTGCCATTTCCCTGTCGCCACCCTTGCGTTTAAGCAAGCTGGCCTGCAATTGCCGGAAAGCATCCGGCAGATCCTCAAAGGGGGCGCCATTCCTCAAGGCTCCCGGCTTCCTTTGCACCACAGGCAAGTAATGGCGCCAATCATACACCGTCTTGCCTGCTTCTTTGTGGCCCCGACTGAAGAGACGTCTGTGCTCGGCAATCACCCCGGTATCTGCCACCATCACCAGACGGTCTACATAAACCCGCAGGCTGACAGGTCGGTTGGCAAAACTGGCAGGCACACTGTAACGGTTATTATCAAAGGTAACCAGAGAAGTAGAAGAAACACGTTTGCTGTGTTCCACAAAACCATCAAAAGCAGGAGGTTCCGGCATCAAATGGGCTTTCTCGTGCTTCCAGCAGTCTGCAATGGTCAGGGGTTTTTGTTCAGGGTGAGGCTGTTCATGCCACAAGGCTACGCAGCGTTCCGCCAACCAGTCATTCAGATGCTCAAGGGAGCTAAACTCAGGGGCTTCCTTCCACAGGCTCGTCCGGGCATCCCTAACAGCTTTCTCCACCTGCCCCTTCTCCCAACCGGCAGCAGGGCTGCAAAAATCCGTATCAATCAGGTAATGGCTGGCCATGGCTTCAAACCGTTTGTTAACCTGACGTTCCTTGCCTCGGCCCACCTTGTCTACCGCTGTCTTCATATTATCATAGATGCCCCGCTGCGGTATGCCGCCAAAGACTGAGAAGGCGTGTGCATGCGCATCAAACAGCATCTCATGGCTTTGGGACATATAGGCCCTCAACATGAAGGCACGGCTGTGACATAGTTTGAAATGGGCAAGCTGCAGTTTGGTGTTGGTACCCCCTACAACAATATAGTCCTCACCCCAGTCAAACTGAAAGGCTTCCCCCGGGGAAAACTTCAGCGGAATATAGCTGTTCTTCCCTGCTGTACGCTCGGCTTCCTGCCGTTCACGCTTCCACTGGCGGGCAAAAACACACACACGGTCATAAGAACCTTCATACCCCAAATCAACAAGGTCATGGTATAATCTCTTGACCGTAAGCCGCCCTTTGCGCGGACGGTGCGATTCACGATGCAGCCAAACACTCAGGGTCTCTTTATACTCGGCAAGCTTGCCGGGCGGACTGCGCCTCTCATAGCGCGGGTCAACTATGTCTCCCGATAAATATTTGCGTACCGTATTACGCGCCAATCCTGTTCGACGAACAATCTCACGGATCGACATACCTTCTCTAAAATGCCAGCGACGAATTACTCTCAATAATGCCACGTCTATCACTCCTGTTTGCTCCTGCTCAATACAATGCAGAAGCAGCCTTAAACGTGGGTCAATTTTCAACGCAATTCTTAACCCCTACCGGGTCAATTTTGAACGCAATTTAACAGGGGTGGTTTCCAAAAAGAAGGGACCGAGTGGGATTATGGTCTGGTACTCAAGCCTGATTCGTTTGGGCTAGGCATATCCATTTCGAAAAAAGCACTTGAATTTGCCTGTTCTGATGAACGCATTCCTTTCATCACATTTTTACTACCGCCTTCGCGCCGGAACCTTGGGGCACTCAAAAGATATGGTGCCGAATTTGTCGAAGAAGTCAGCTACCAAGGAGCCAGATTCCTCAAATACCGACTGGATACTGAGCAACAGTTTTGACTTAGCCCAACAATCACACTTGGCAGTGCAAGCCCGTATCCCGTGATTGAGCTGTTATATTGGAAAACAAAAAACGCCCCGAAGGGCGTTTCTCAAATCAGTCAATCAACTGGCTTAAACCGCGCTGTTAATCCATGATTCCATCTGAGCCCTTGGCTTGGCACCCATCGTGGTTGCAACAGGCTCACCACCTTTGAAGATCAGCAGGGTCGGGATAGACCGCACACCAAAGCTTGTGGGTGTCTCAGGGTTCTCGTCAATATCCATTTTCGCAATAACAATATCGTCACGCTCACCAGAAATTTGCTCCAGAACCGGGCCAATCATCTTACAGGGGCCGCACCATTCTGCCCAGAAGTCCAAAAGCACAGGCTTGTCAGACTTGAGAACCAGTTCTTCAAAATTTTCATCTGTTACAGTGATTGTTGCCATTTTCTTCGTCTTTCAAATATCTTGGGCAGTCTGTGCTCATCCTCACATTGGCGCGGAGGGGAGGGCAACCAAATGTGCCTGAACAACGGTTATAACTATAAAGTAGGGAGCGCCTTGCCCATGGTCAAGAATTGAGTGACAAAGCTGTGACAGAAGTTTTCGATCACACTTATAAAGCAAGTCTATCAAGCGCCTTTTCCATAAGATCACCAGGCAATTCCATCAACCTGGTTGTTTCTGTCCAGAACAGACAAGCCCGTACCTGCTTGCCCGGATAGATGGCTTGTAGTGCCCGCGCATAAAGGCCCATCTGTTTCAGATAAACAGGAGCCACATCTTCTTCCTGTTCGGGGCTGGGCCTGTTGGTTTTATAATCAACAATCCAGACCTCCGTCTCTGTCACCACCAGCCTGTCCACCTGACCAGAGATAACCCTGGTGCCCACAACCCCGGCAACAGGCACTTCTGCCTTACTGCCAGGGCCAAACAGATGCCCGAATGTCTTATCCGACAGGATGGCGTGAACCTCCTGCCAGAGCCTTTTCTGCTCATCTGTTGTAATAGCGGTTTGACGAGCCAGAAAAGCCAAAGCGGCCGCTTCCCGGCGCTCAGAAGGCAAATCAGGCAACCACTCAAGCAGCGTATGCACCACGCGCCCGCGCATGAAACGGCCTTTGCCTACATGGCGCAGGGGGCTCACGGCGGCCGGTTCCTCATCATCTGGACGCGACGGGGTAAGCGGCCGCGGCGGATCAGGTTCTTCCGGCTTGGCTGTAAACAACCATGATGGCACGGATAATGCCTGTTGTTGCGCTTCCAATGTTTGCGCTGCTTTCTTCACTTCTGCGGTTTGTGGCACAAAAAAGCGGTGTATCTCATAGCCGTTTTCAAGCTGTTCCTCTGCCGCGCCCAACCGGGCAAAACCCTGTTCTATGGCCTTGAACCAGCAGTTTTCATCTGGTTCCCTTTTATCAGCCCACCCGGCAATATAGAGCCTGTCTTCCGCACGGGTAAGCGCCACATACAGAAGCCTGCGATATTCAGCGAGTTGCTTTTCTTTCAGAGCCTGTTTCATCTCCTGCACAAAGGGGAGGTCTTTCCCCGGTGATGTCCAGATGAGCAGCGGTGGTGTCCCCGGCTCCGCAGCAGACAGTGGCATCACCCGTGCCTCCCTGTCTGGTTTCGGGGTACTCACCAGATCCGACAGGAACACAATAGGCGCCTGCAGGCCTTTGGCGCTGTGTGCTGTCATGATCCGCACCTGCCCACCTGCTGCTTCCATATCCCGTTTGATCTGTGTGCCGCCATGTTCCACACGGTGCACAAAAGCCTGCAGGGCTGCAGAACTGGTCAGTTCAAACCGCAAAGCTTCCTCCAGAAGCTCATCGATTGGATCATGCACTTCCGGCCCAAGCCGGGCGACCAGTTTGCGCCTGCCCCCTGCTTCCGTAAGGATATGATTGAAAAACTCATAAGGTGTCAGCCGGTCAGCCGCGCCCAGCACATCGCTCAAAAAGCGATACGCCTGCCGAAAGCTATCACCGCTGGTGGCTTTTTCCTGCAACGCAGCCCACAGCGTGCCATCGCGGCCATAAGCCAGCTCAAAAAGCTCTTCCTCTGAAAGACCAACAAAGGGGCTTTTCAGTACGGTAGCCAAGGTAAGGTCATCCGTGGGCAATAGCGCGAAATGCGCTAAAGCGAGCAAATCCATCACCGGCAGTTCGTCCACCAGCACCATCCGGTCCCGCCCAGCAACGGGAATGCCAAGCGCCTTCAAAGCCCGCACCAGATGGTCCACAAAGGCTGTACGGCGACGCACCAGCACCAATATATCCCCCGCATGGATGGGGCGGCCCTGTGCTTCCAGTATCTCGCCGTCATTCAACATGCGCTGAATGCGCCGGGCAATGCGCCATGCCGTGCGCTGCTCGGCATCATAGGCGCTTTCCTGCACTAAGGGCGGCACCCAGCCTTCATCTGCCTCATCATCCTCACCGTCAGGGGCGGAGGGCTCGAGTGGCCACAATTCCACCAGTCCGCCGTGACCCCGTCGGATAAAATCATGCTCTACCACTTCACTGTCCACCGATAGGCCCCTGTTGGCAGCAGCTTCAGCGTGAAACACGGCATCTACAAGCGAAAGCACGGCCTCCCCCGACCGGAAGGAAAGATTAAGCGGCACAGCCTCTGCCATCATTTCCGAGGCCCAGGCCCGGTGAAATACCCGGCCGCGCGCTTTGGAGAACTCAGCAGGGTCTGCCTTCTGGAAAGAAAAGATAGATTGCTTGGCATCCCCCACTGCAAAAAGAGTGCGAACCTTCTCCTGTGCGCCATCACCTGCGAAAAATTCTGCGGCCATGGC
>JBNKGK010000114.1:0-9546 GCA_050289785.1 Kordiimonas sp. | reverse complement strand
TTTTCAGTTTTCCCGCCATAACATGCTGTCCTTCTTAGGGTCTTGCTTCTTGCTAGCATACAAAAGATCAAAAAGAAAAGTAGAAGAGTGTGCATGGATGTATTACCAAGGCAGAGGCAGTGTTTGTTGTACTCAATGTAGGAAAACCACCATGCAAGAAAGTTACTGGCATAATAGATGGGACAAGAATGAGATCAGTTTTCATACGCCTGAGGCCAACCCCTTACTGATAGAGCATTTTGGTACGCTTTCCCAGCCCAGAGGCAGCCGCGTTTTCGTGCCGCTTTGCGGCAAAACCTTGGATATGCACTGGTTGCTGGCTCAAGGATACCGTGTTGTCGGTGCCGAACTGAGTGAACTTGCCATCACTCAATTGTTTGATGATCTGGGTTTAAAGCCTGAAGTGAAAACCATAGGCGCCCTCAAACATTATAGTGCCGAGCAGCTCGATATATATGTTGGCAATATTTTTGAGCTGACGACAGATGTGCTGGGACCTATTGATGCCATTTATGACCGGGCCGCCATTGTGGCCCTGCCGGAAAACATAAGGCAAGACTACACGCGTCATCTTATGAAGATAACCCTGAAGGCCCCGATGCTTTTGATCTCTTATGTCTATGACCAAAACCTTATGGAAGGCCCGCCTTTTTCGGTTGGGGACAATAAAGTCAAAACCTATTACGGTGACCATTATACTTTATCGTTCCTGGCAAGTGTTGATATAGCAGGCGGCCTGAAAGGGAAATGCCCGGCCACAGAAAATGTCTGGCTTATGAAAAGAAAATAGCCACTATGGTGACTTCACCGCAAAATGATTATCATTTTGCGGTGAAGTCAAACAAAGACGAATATCAAACTAATGTAACCAAGCTATTCGGTCAGATCATCCCAAAGGTCTTTAACCTTGGAGAAGAACCCTTCCGAGCGAGGGGAGACATTATCGCCCCCTTCAGCCGCGAATTCCTCGAGCAATTCTTTTTGGCGTCTGGTGAGATTAACCGGTGTTTCAACAACCGTTTCAATGATCATATCCCCCACAAAACCACCGTTCAGCTCTGGCATTCCTTTGCCGCGCAAGCGGAACTGTCTGCCAGACTGCGTGCCTTCCGGCACTTTGATCCGCGCACGCTTGCCTTCAATGGTCGGCACTTCAATCTGCCCACCTAGAATAGCCGTTGTCATGGGTATAGGCACCTGACAATAGAGCATGTCACTATCCCGCTGGAACAGGCCATGCTGCTTGATCGACAGGAAAATATACAGATCACCCGGAGGGGCACCGCGGCCACCCGCCTCACCTTCACCAGCAAGGCGAATACGGGTTCCCTCTTCCACCCCTTTCGGGATTTTTACCTGAAGGGTTTTATCCTTGCGGACACGACCAGCACCACGGCAACTTTTACAAGGGTTAGCAATGATGGTGCCATTGCCCTGACATTTCGGGCACGTGCGCTCAACCATGAAGAATCCCTGGCTTGACCGCACTTTGCCGGCCCCGCCACAGGTGTCACACACCTCAGGGTTACTGCCGGGTTCAGCACCGGAACCACCACATGGCTCACAGGCTACATTGGTGGGCACAGTGATGGTTTCGGTTTTACCGTTAAAAGCATCTTCCAACGTGATTTCCATGTTGAAGCGCATGTCTGCACCGCGCTGGGGCCCACCGCCACGTCTGCGCCGACCACCGCCTCCGCCCATGAAATCACCAAAAAACTCTTCAAAAACATCCGAGAAATCAAAGCCGCCAGCACCCTGGCCGCCACCGCCGCCCATGCCATTTTCAAAAGCAGCATGGCCGTATTGGTTATAGGCTGCGCGCTTTTGCGGGTCTTTTAACACCTCGTAGGCTTCGCCAATTTCCTTAAATTTCTTTTCTGCTTCGGCATCACCTGGATTGCGATCAGGGTGATATTGCATGGCCTGTTTGCGAAACGCTTTCTTCAGCGTCGCTTCATCGGCATCTTTGCCAACCCCTAAGAGCTCGTAATAATCCTTTTTTGACACATGCGGTCTCCAAAACTGAGGGCCTTTTTAATGGCGAAACGCCGCTCCCGGTGATGGAAACGGCGTTTGCTATTATCTCAGGCAATCACGTTATTTCTTGCCGTTTTCGTCAACTTCTTCAAAGTCCACATCAACAACATCGTCCGCATCTTCGCCTGCTTCAGCTGCTTTTGCTGCAGCATCAGCCTGTCCAGCCTCTGTGGCACCCGCTTCTTCCTGGCTTGCTTTATAAATTTGCTCACCAAGTTTCATGCTGGCCTGTGCGAGAGCTTCTGTTTTCTGCTTGATCGCATCTGGATCTTCACCTTCCAAAGCAGATTTCAGCTCAGCAACCGCTGCCTCAATGGCTTTTTTATCTTCGTCGGAAACCTTATCCTTATGCTCTTCCAGATTCTTTTCAGAGCTGTGGATCAGGGCTTCTGCCTGGTTTCTAACTTCCACCAGTTCCTTGCGTTTCTTATCCGCATCGGCATTGGCTTCGGCATCTTTCACCATTTTTTCGATATCGTCATCAGACAAACCACCAGACGCCTGAATACGGATCTGTTGTTCTTTGCCTGTGCCTTTGTCTTTGGCTGACACATTCACGATACCATTGGCATCAATATCGAAGGTTACCTCAACTTGCGGCACACCGCGTGGGGCAGGGGGAATGCCAACCAGATCAAACTGACCGAGCAGTTTGTTATCAGCCGCCATTTCACGCTCACCCTGGAAGACCCGAATGGTCACCGCGCCCTGGTTATCTTCCGCTGTGGAGAAAACCTGGGACTTTTTCGTTGGGATGGTTGTGTTACGCTCGATCAGGCGAGTGAACACACCGCCCAGTGTTTCGATACCGAGAGAAAGTGGTGTTACGTCCAGAAGCAGAACGTCTTTCACGTCCCCCTGCAGAACACCCGCCTGAATGGCGGCACCCATGGCAACCACTTCATCAGGGTTCACCCCTTTGTGAGGCTCGCGGCCAAAGAACTCTTTCACCACTTCCTGAATTTTAGGCATCCGTGTCTGGCCACCAACCAGCACAACGTCATCAATCTCACCCGCAGCAAGGCCAGCGTCTTTCAGGGCCTTTTTACAAGGCTCAAGTGTGCGCTTCACCAAGTCTTCCACCAAACTTTCCAGCTTGGAACGTGTCATCTTGATTTGCAGGTGTTTCGGGCCGGAAGCATCCGCTGTGATAAACGGCAGGTTCACTTCTGTCTGCTGAGAAGAGGAAAGCTCGATCTTCGCTTTTTCTGCTGCTTCTTTCAAACGCTGCAGAGCCATACGGTCACCGCGCAGATCAATGCCATTTTCTTTTTTGAACTCGTCGGCCAGATAATCAACCAGACGCATGTCAAAGTCTTCACCGCCAAGGAAAGTATCACCGTTGGTGGATTTTACTTCGAAAACGCCATCACCAATTTCCAGAACAGACACGTCGAAGGTACCACCACCAAGGTCAAACACAGCAATGGTATGGCCATCTTCTTTTTCAAGGCCGTAGGCCAGCGCAGCTGCTGTTGGCTCGTTGATGATCCGCAGCACTTCAAGGCCCGCGATTTTACCGGCATCTTTTGTTGCCTGACGCTGAGCATCATTAAAGTATGCAGGCACAGTAATAACAGCCTGTGTTACATCTTCACTAAGGTAGCTTTCTGCCGTTTCTTTCATTTTCTGAAGGATCATAGCTGAAATCTGGCTAGGGGAATATTTTTCACCCTTGGCTTCAACCCAAGCATCACCATTGTCCGCTTTAACAATGTTGTAAGGGACCATCTCGAGGTCTTTTTGCGTGGTCGGGTCGTTATATGTACGACCAATCAGACGCTTGATCGCAAAAAGCGTATCAGACGGGTTCGTAACAGCCTGACGTTTTGCAGCCTGACCAACAAGGCGCTCACCATCATCTGTAAAACCAACAATAGAAGGTGTTGTGCGCGCACCCTCTGAGTTTTCAATCACTTTTGGTTTTGACCCGTCCATAATAGATACGCAGGAGTTGGTCGTACCCAAATCGATACCGATTACTTTACCCATTTTTATACCTCATCCCTTAATAGCCGACTGTACAGACCCTGACGGCGCCTTCATTTACAGCCTCTGTGGGTTAGCGTTTTTTGTTTCATTCAGTAGCTGTGGCTCAGCCAAAACAACTACCTGTTTCAAGCAGGTATATAGGGTCGCTAATTCGGACCCGCAAGACACTAACCAATAAAAATTACTATAAATCTCTGTAAAAACGGTCTATCCCACAACAAGTTTAAGGTTCATAGGGAAAAACAGATTTTTCATATGATGAGTTATGCCTCGCTTTAACCGCCTGAGAAGCGGTGATTCAGCGCAGGCCTTAAATAGAGATTGAAAACAAACGCCCGGGCACTAAACTCCAGCGCATGGGGCGAGAAAAACGCATGAATGCGAAAGCGAGCGGCGAATGACTGAAACAGCGACAGAACCAAAAAAGAAAAACGAAGCCTTGGCTCTGGTTAAAGATCTTTTTGTTATTATTATTTTCTATCTGTTGTTCACCACTTTTGGCTGGGGCAGTTTCCATATCCCCTCCGGCAGCATGGAACCCACACTTGAAGTGGGAGACAGAATTTTTGTTTCCAAACTTTCATACGGGTATAACCGCTTCTCTTTCCCGATGGACCCTGGTTTTATGTTTGAAGACCGTGTGTTTGATGACGCACCCAAGCGCGGGGACGTGGCTGTTTTCACGCTGCCACACAGGAACTACACAGATTTCATCAAACGTGTGATTGGCCTGCCGGGTGATACCATTCAAATGAAAAATGGCCGTCTTTATATCAACGGCAAGCTTGTAAAACGAAATCTGGTTCGAGATGTCAGCTACACTGATTATAAAGGCTATGAACAGCGGGTAAAAGAATATGAAGAGGTTTTACCCGGTGGCGTAAAACATCCGATTTATGAGCGCACGGACCGCGGCCCTTATGATAATACATCCCTTTATGTAGTGCCCGCTGGCCATTATTTCATGATGGGTGACAATCGTGATGGCTCAGCCGATAGCCGGGAACTGGCTAATATGGGTTTTGTGAAGCATGAATATCTGGTTGGCCAGGCCAACATTACCACCTTCAGCCTTTATGATTGTGATCAGGGCAAAGATGTTTTCTGCCCCTTAGGCATACCGCTTGGCCGTTTCTTTAACGCCATCAAATAAAAGAAAATTCGAATAATCCCATCAGCTGTTCCAGATGGGATTATTCAGCTTTTTGATGAACTCTTCATGCGCTGCTAACTCAGCATCACTGACAGGAAAACTGCGGCGTTCCCGCACCTTTTTTTCTTGTGGGCGCAGAGACACGCTAGTATCCACAGCGAGATCAAGCCCCCCCTGACGGCCCCCAAGCAGCTCAACATACACATCAGCCAGAATTTCAGAATCGAGAAGCGCGCCGTGCAGGGTTCGGTGCGTGTTATTCACGCCAAAGCGTTTGCACAGAGCATCCAGGCTATTGGGTTGGCCGGGAAATTTAGCCCTCGCAATGGCTAATGTATCGATAAAACGTCTGGGATCAATGGTCGGCCAACCAGCATTTTTCAGCTCCCAGTTTATGAAGCGCATGTCAAATTCTGCATTGTGGGCAACAAGAACCGTATCACCACCCACAAAAGCAAGAAACTCTTCCACAATGTCCTGAAAAAGTGGCTTATCCTGTAAAAACTCTGTTGTCAGGCCATGGATTTTGACAGCTGACTCTGGCACTTCGCGCTGCGGATTCACATACACATGATAGTGGTTCCCTGTCAGGATTTTATCTTCCATCTCCACAAGGCCAATTTCAATCAGCCTGTCACCCGTTGTCGGGTCAAAACCTGTGGTCTCTGTATCGAAAATAAGCTCCCGCTCACTCATGCCATCTGCTCCAGTTCAGCCACAATCTTTTTCACCTGATCAAAAGCGTGCTCAAGGCCTTTATCTGTTTCAACAATATAATCCGCCCCAGCCCGTTTTTCCGCATCAGGCACCTGGCGCTTGAGTATATGGTTAAACCGCTCTTCTGTCATGCCGGGACGTGCGAGCACCCGCTCACGCTGAAGCTCAGCCGGGGCGGAAGCAACAATAATCTTGTCGCATCCTGCCCTTCCGCCAGTTTCAAAGAGAAGCGGCACATCCACCACCAGAATTTTGGCCCCGCTTTTTTCCGCCTCAGCAAAAAAGGCTTCCCGTTCTTCCTGCACCATAGGGTGAACAATGGCTTCCAGCTTTTTCTTTGCTTCAGGGTCTGCAAAAACAATGTCACCAAGCCGCCCCCGGTTCAGAACACCCTCTTCCACCACGCCAGGGAAGGCCGCATCAATGGCAGGAATAGCCTTACCGTTTTTTGCCTGAAGTTTATGAACCGTGGCATCAGCATCAAAAACAGGAATATCAAGCTGCCTGAACATTTTGGCAGTTTCGCTTTTCCCCATACCGATAGAGCCAGTCAGGCCAATAATTATCATTTAAAACGTGCCTCCAGATCAGCCTTCAGGGCCTGATCATAATCCACATCTTTCCCGAACCAGATTTTAAACGCCGCTGCCGCCTGATAGACCAGCATACCAAGGCCGTCCACCGTGCGCAGACCCTGAGCTTTTGCGTCAGACAGCAACTTGGTCTCAAGCGGCTTATAAACAATGTCATACACCACTGTGTCTTTTGCGGCCCCCTTAAGATCAAGCTCAAGAACAGGTTGTCCTTCCATGCCCAGTGTTGTGGTGTTGACAATAAGCCCTGCTGCACTGGCTGCTGTTTCCCTGTCATCCCAATCCACAACGGCCATACGCCCACGACCCACTGTTCTCGCGATTTCTTCTGCTCTTGCTCTGGTTCTGTTAGTCATCATAACACCGGGCAATTTTTCCATCATCAAACCAAGAGCCGCAGCGCGGGCAGCCCCGCCTGCGCCAATAATCAGGGCTGGTTTATCCTTTGGCCAATCAGGCACAGATTTTTTGAGGTGCGTCACAAGGCCAATACCGTCCGTATTGAACCCTGTTAGCGTTCCATCTTCGCCAATTTTAACGGTGTTTACCGCCCCCATCTGTTCCGCCAGAGGCGCTAGTTTATCAAGAAATGGAATGATTTTTTCCTTATGAGGAACAGTAACGTTAAAACCACTAAATCCTTGCTGTTTGAAAAGCGCTAACTGCGTCCCAAGCTGATCAGGTTCCACCGCCACAGCTTCATACAGGCCTTCAATACCCACCTGCTTCATCCAGTGATTATGAATAACAGGGGAGAGAGACTGTGAAATCGGCCAGCCAATGACCGCCGCTTTTTTATAGGTTTCACTCATAGTACTAACATTTTCTGCCGTCTAAGATAATCCAGCACAGATAACAGCGGCAGGCCCAGAATGGTAAAAAAATCACCCTTTATCGCTGTAAAAAGCTGTGAACCAAGGCCTTCAAGCTGATAACAACCTACTGTTTCCATCGCAGTTTCGCCCATTTGCTCCAGGTAGCAGTGGATAAATTCACTGGAAAGTGGCCTTACTGTTAACACGGCTTCATCCGCGGCGCGCCAGACAGGCTCACCTTCATGATAAATAACCGCTGCTGAAATCAACCTATGCTCTGCCCCCGAAAGGCTTTTCAAAACAGCGGCTGCTTCTTCCATAGAGCCCGCTTTGGAATAAATATTGCCGTCTTTCACCAGGATTTGATCAGCCCCTAAAACAAAATCATCAGGCCGCGATAGTGCCACGGAACGTGCTTTCAAATCAGCCAGAGTATCTGCAATATCGCGCACAGGTGTCTGTTCAGCAAGCATCGCCTCTTTCACGCTCTCTTCATCCACATATGCAGGCTGAATTTCTATTTTAACACCGGCGCGGCTTAGCATTGCGGCCCGGGCTTTGCTGGCAGACGCCAGCACAAGAGGTTTAGGCATCGAAGGCTCTTCCCTTTTCTTCCAGCCACTGATGATATTTATTGATGATGGCCGCTGCAGTTTCCTCAATGGAACGGCGTGTCACATCAATGGTGGGCCAGCCACGGAATGTGCAATATTTACGGCACCCCTGCACTTCCTGTTGGATCAGGGTTTCATCTGTATAGTCCCCATTTTCATTTTCGTTGATGGACCGGAGCCTGCTTGTTCTGATGGTTGCCAGCCTGTCAATACTGGCCGTTAACCCCACAACGAATTTGCCATGCCCATTATCCAGCTCTGCCGGCATGGGGCAGCCAGGCACAAAAGGCACGTTCATGGTTTTATAGCCTTTATTGGCCAGATAAATACTTGTGGGTGTTTTAGATGAACGGGACACCCCAATAAGAACAATATCCGCCTGCTTCACATCCTCCACCAGCTGGCCATCATCATGGGCCATGGTGAAATGCACAGCATCTATTCGCTCAAAATAGTGGGTATCCATGGCATGCTGCTTGCCTGGCTTATGGGATGCCTGCATCCCGAAATAAGACCCGAGAAGATTGATCACCGGATCAAGAATGGAAAGAATAGGCAGGTTCGCCCTCATGCAGCCTTCTTCAAGGGCATCACGGATTTTAGGGTTCACAATAGTGTACATAATCAGGCCGGGTTGTTCGCAGATATCCTCTACCAACCTTTCCATTTGCATGGCTGTACGAACAAGAGGCCAGTAATGCTTATGCACATTTACCCCTTCAAATTGCACCAACGCGGCAGAAACAATAGCCTCCAGCGTTTCGCCTGTGGAATCTGACACAAGGTGCAAATGATATTCCTGATTTTTGATTTTTTTCATTGGTGGACGACTCATGGGAATAACCTGTGGATAACCTGTTTGGGACTCAGTTGATAACTGCATGTCCCAACTTGTAACCAATTCCGAAACATTTTTTTCATACTGTTATTCTTTCTGTCCATACGGATAAAAAAGCAAGGATCATTAGCTCTTTATGACAGCACTTTTTCATGTTATCCCCGTTTTCCACAGGTGACTTATTTCTTTAATAACAACAAAATCAAAGAGTCATACAGAAGTTTATCTACAGTTTTGGTATCTTATGAAATCAGGCCACCAAATTGTTTATAACTATGTGGATAAATAGTTTTCCACAGGATTCACAGGTATCAACAACTACTACAATTTCTTATATATATAATATAAGTGTAGTAGTCAGAGCTTTTCACACCGATTTATTCTTTGATTTTAAGGTTATCTTTTATGGCAAAAATCCTTTTAGAGACTCTCAAGGGAAACCCTGGTGAGGCCGTGCCTTTTTGGTTTATGCGTCAGGCAGGTCGTTATTTACCGGAGTATAGAGAGGTAAGGGCAAAAGCGCCTTCTTTTATGGATTTCTGTTATAACCCTGATCAGGCGACAGAGGTAACACTGCAGCCTATTCGTCGTTATGGTATGGATGGGGCTATTTTATTTGCGGATATTCTAGTGGTGCCTGATGGTCTTGGCCAAAAGGTGTGGTTTGAAACAGGTTTTGGCCCGCGGCTTGAGGCTGTTGCCGACACGCTTGCCTATGAAAAGCTTTCGCTGAATGGCTTTCATGACAGGGTTGGCCCCGTTTATGAAACCGTGTCTCGCCTGT
>JBNKGK010000113.1:0-9642 GCA_050289785.1 Kordiimonas sp. | reverse complement strand
CTCAACACGCGAGAGGCAAGGTCGGCAATGGTTTGTGTTGCTACTGTCAAATCAGATCCATCCATATAAGGCCATAAAGGCACAAGGCTGCGGCCAAGCCCGCTGTAAGGTCATCCACCATAACACCAAAGCCACCCGCAACATGCTTATCTAGCCAGCTAATGGGCCATGGTTTGATAATATCAAACACCCGAAACAGTAAAAAAGCCATTAAGAACCAGCCGGGAGACATGGAAAAACTGATTAAGGGCAAAATGGCCAGCCACTGGCCCGCAACTTCATCGATAATAATTTCAGGAGCATCATGAATGCCTGTTTTGGCCTCAATCATATTGATGGCTTTTGTGGACACGATAGTGAGAGCAATGGTCCAAGAGATCATTTCAATATGGTCGGTGCCGAGATACAGCATCACATAACCAAGCACTGCACCAAGCGCAGAGCCCCACGTGCCGGGGGCAGGGCGCAACATACCCACGCCAGCGCCAGTGACCCACCAGAAGTGGGGGCTTTTATAGCGGTTTTCCCAAGTGCGGATTGAGGTTTTGCTCATAGTCTAACTTTCAAAGGGTAAACGGATTGTTGCGGTGGCCTGCGCGGCAATGCCTTCTCCCCGGCCAGTGAAACCGAGCTTTTCTGTGGTCGTTGCCTGTACGCTGACACGGGAAGCAGGTATTTTCAGCATATCCGCTATGGCTTGGCGCATCTTATCTTTGTGAGGGCCTATTTTTGGTTTTTCACAGATCAGACACACCCCTACATGGGCGATACTGCCGCCTGCGGCAAGTACTCTGTCTCTCGCGAATTCCAGGAAAATATGGCTAGCTGCCCCGCGCCATTGTTCGTCGCTTGGGGGGAAGTGGGTGCCAATGTCACCATCAGCCAGTGCAGCCAGAATGGCATCTGTGAGGGCATGAAGGCCAACATCAGCATCGGAATGGCCTTTAAGTTTGCTGTCAAAGGGGATGTTTACCCCACAAAGCCAAAGCTTATCCCCTGCCTCAAACTGATGAACATCATAGCCCATGCCTGTACGCACATCTGCCTGTTGCAGCATGATCATTTGCTCCGCTTTGATAAAATCAGCTAGTGTGGTGAGCTTGAAATTCTCGTCCGAGCCTGCCGAAATATGTACCATGCTACCTGCGGCCTCAAAAACAGCAGCATCATCTGTGTAATCAGTATGTTTGGCCTTAGCATGCGCTTTCATTAAGGCAGCATAGTCAAAAGCCTGTGGTGTTTGAACACGGTATAGCTTTTCCCGGTCTATAGTATCGGTAATGGCCGTTCCCTCAACTTTTTTAAGGGTATCTGTCACGGCGAGTGCAGGAACGACAGCGGCCTTACCATCGCTCAATGCCGTAAGCGCTTCTTCTATCAAGGCAGCACTTACAAAAGGGCGTGCGGCATCATGCACCAGCACATAATCAGGCGCCTCTGCTTTAATCGCCTTTAGGCCACCAAAGACGCTTTCCTGCCGGGTGGCACCGCCAAAAACAGGAGGTAATAAACCTAATGAGCCGATTGCTTGCCTGTAGAGGGTTTCATCATCAGGGTGAATAACCACCTGGATCGCAGCACCGGGCACAGCCTTCTTCAGGGCTTGGAGCGTATGTGTCAGCACCATTTTGCCTGCCAAGAGTCGATATTGTTTGGGTATGCCCTCACCAGCGCGAGACCCACGCCCGGCCGCTACAACAATGAAAGCAATATTTTTTTTCTGTTCCATCACAACTGGTACTGGCTTTTTCTCATGATATCTGTCATAAGCAGTGCCTAATATTTAGGCAGTTAAGTTCGAGTGTGTCATATGGCTCTTAGCATTGGTCCGGTAAAAATCAAAGACCCGGTTATTCTGGCTCCCATGTCGGGGGTAACAGATATGCCTTTTCGCCGTTTGGTCAAGCGTTATGGTGCCGGGCTTGTGGTTTCTGAAATGATCGCCTCTGAGGCGATGATCCGGGCAACACGCCGTAGCCAAAAGATGGCCTCTAACTGTGCGGAAGAATTTCCAATGTCCGTCCAGCTTGCCGGCTGCGAGGGCGCTAAAATGGCGGAAGCAGCTCGTTTGAATGAAGACCGTGGAGCGGCCATTATTGATATCAATATGGGCTGCCCGGTTAAGAAGGTGGTCAATGGCCATGCTGGCTCTTCCTTGATGCGTGATCTGGATCATGCTGGCGAGCTTATTCATGCCACAGTGAATGCCGTTTCGCTGCCTGTTACGCTGAAGATGCGCCTTGGCTGGGATGATAACAGCTTCAATGCCCCTGAGCTGGCTAAAATTGCTGAACAAGCCGGTATTAAAATGGTTGTGGTGCATGGGCGTACGCGCTGCCAGATGTACCGTGGTCATGCCAACTGGAAAAAAGTAGGCGTGGTGAAACAGGCTGTTGATATCCCTGTTATTGTGAATGGTGATATTAATGATTTTCCTGACGTTACTCAGGCGCTTGCTGATTCCGGTGCTGATGGTGTGATGATAGGCCGAGGCTGCTATGGCAGGCCGTGGTTTCTGGCACAGGTGATCCATTACCTGAAGACTGGTGTTAAATTGGCAGACCCAAGCCTGGACGAGCAAATGGAAACGCTGCTTGAGCACTATGAGGATATGTTACACCACTATGGTGTTGAAGCCGCTGTACGCATCGCAAGGAAGCATATAGGCTGGTACACCAAGGGATTACACAGCTCAGCCGAGTTTCGTAAGAAAGTAAATGTAGTGGATGACCCTAAGGCGGTAAAAGAAGCTATTCGATCCTATTACCTTCCCCTATGCGAGCAGATGGCAGCTTGATGTACGGCCTTTCTATCGATGCGTCGGGTAATGTTGCGGAAGATATCCTGCACGGCTTGTATCAGGCAATTATGCTTGCCAACGAGAAAAACATTATCACCCATGTTTTCGCACAGTCTGAAATGGTGTTTGAGCGCAGCAAAGACAGCTTGGTTGGGCTGCCAATAAAAGAATTACGAGGCATTGGTATTGCAGCACGGCATATGGCGGAACGGTCCCGTACTGAGCATACACCGCTAAACAGTTATGATGTGACTTGTTCTCCTCCTATTGGGGATGTGGAGCTTGTGGATTTGCACACCACACCTTATGGAGAGAGTGGTGAAATTCTGATTTGTGTGCAGCCTAGGCGCATCACGGCGTTCCTCGAAAAACAGGAAGAAATGGAAGCTGCTGCACGCTCTGTCAGTGGCTTGGCATCCATGCTGGCGCACGAGATTAAAAATCCGCTTTCCGGCATTCGTGGTGCTGCGCAGTTGATGGGGCGTAAGCTGGATAGCAAAGACATCAAGCTGACTGAATTGATCTGTAAGGAAGTGGATCGCATTAAAAGCCTGGTGGATGAGTTGGAAACCTTCACGACACCATCAGAACACTCACTAGAGGCGGTGAATATCCATGAAGTTCTGGATCATGTTTTGAATGTAGCTTTGGCTGGTTTTGCGGAGAAAATTTCTTTCAGGCCCAAATTTGACCCATCTTTGCCTGCTGTGCAGGGAAATTTCGACAGGCTTATCCAAGTTTTTCTCAATTTGGTCAAGAATGCCACGGAAGCTGCGGGGGGGCAGGGAGATATCTCTGTTACGACAGCTTATCGACACGGCATCTGGTTAAGGGCTAAATCAGGAAAGAGGGTACGCCTACCAATAGAGATTACGGTGCATGATAGTGGGCCCGGTATTCCGGAGAACCTGAAAGCCCATATTTTTGACCCCTTCGTGAGTGGGAAAGAAGGGGGCACAGGCCTCGGGCTTGCTTTGGTGGCACGATATATTAGTGAAATGGGGGGCGCAGTGACCTGTTACAATCACCCAAGTGAGGGTGGTGCTGTATTCAAGGTTCAGCTTGCGATGTATGAGGATAACAAATCATGAGCCGTACAAAACCAAATATCATTGTTGCGGATGACGATATGACCATTCGCCTTGTTGTAGGCGAAGCAATGCGCCAGGAAGGCTGGATGGTTTTGGAGGCTGATGATCTACCAGAACTGAAGCGGCTTATCTCTCGCGGGCAGGGGGACGCTGTGGTGTCAGATGTGCTGATGCCATCAGGGAGTGGTTTGGATGCTTTGCCTGATTTAATTGAGATGCGTCCTGATCTTCCCGTTATCATTATGAGTGCGCAAAATACCCTTGCAACAGCTATGGCAGCTACCAATAAAGGTGCATTTGATTATTTGCCAAAACCTTTTGATATTGATGAGTTAGTATCAATTGTTAAGAGAGCACTTAAAGAGCGTGGTATGCCTGAAGCTGACAGGAAAGCCAAGGATGAGAATATCCTTATTGGCCGATCTTCCGCGATGCAGGAAATTTACCGTACGATGGCGCGGGTCGTGCAGACAGACCTCACTGTTCTTGTCACGGGCGAGAGCGGCACGGGTAAGGAACTGGTTGCCAGAGCCCTCCATGCCCATGGACCAAGGGCTGATAATCCGTTTGTGCCGGTAAATATGGCAGCTATTCCAAAGGAATTGATTGAAAGCGAGTTATTTGGTCATGAGCGCGGCGCTTTCACTGGTGCAGAGACCCGGACGCTGGGGCGTTTTGGACAAGCCAAAGGTGGCACACTCTTCCTTGATGAGATTGGTGATATGCCACTGGAGGCACAAACACGGCTTTTGCGGGTGCTTCAGGAAGGTGAATACCGCACCGTTGGTGGGCAGACATCTATTAAAGCGAATGTGCGTATTATTGCGGCGACCAACCGAAACCTGAAAGCAATGGTGAGGGAGGGGGATTTCCGGGAAGATTTGTTCTTTCGTCTGAATGTGGTGCCGCTTTCTCTGCCGCCCCTGCGGGAAAGGCTGGATGATGTGCCTGATCTGGCAGAGCATTTTCTGCAGAAGGCAACAGAAACCGGTTTGCCCTATAAAACCCTGACAGATGGCGCAAAGAAGGTTCTAAAATCCTTTGATTGGCCTGGTAATGTGCGGGAGCTTGAAAATACGCTTCAACGTGTTTGCGCTCTTTACCCAGGTAAAGAAATCACCGGTACCATGATCAAAACGGAATGTGATCGTTCAACATCAGAGCTGGCTGGTGGCCCGATGAGTATCATGGCTAATATTTCGGGAGGTAATCTATCCCAAACTATTCGTCAGCACCTGGACCAATATTTTGAATATCATGACGACGGTTTGCCGCCTCCAGGCCTTTATCAACGTATTTTAAGAGAGGTTGAAAGGCCTCTGATACAAAAGGTTTTGGCAGCAACTGCGGGGAATCAGGTGAAGGCATCTGATTTACTGGGGTTAAACAGAAATACGCTCAGAAAAAAGATCAGAGAACTGGATATATCCGTACCACCAAGGCGCGATACATAATGCTTCTGCGATAAATATAACACACAGTGTGTGATATATCTGGAACAATTGTGGTAAATATGCATCATATTGCTCATGGTACATGAGCAAAAGCCAAAGTCTGATGATTTCACGGTTGGTGGGCCGAAATTGCCCCACCGGCAATGGGTGAGATTTGTTCGCTGGACACGAAGGCTGAAACTTGCTGGTCGCATTGAGGTGGTTCTTGCCATTCTGGCTGTTGTCTCAGCAATTGCTACCTATATTGCTATGTCTCGTAAATCGGCGCCTTTTGAAGTGACTTCTGGGCGTACGATGCGGGCCCTTTTGGGAATTAACCTTGCTCTACTCCTTGCTTTAGGGGTTTCTATTGGCAGATGGTTTACCCGATTGTGGCTTGCCAGACGGGGTATGGCGCCTGGTTCACGTCTTCATAGTAAGGTCACCGGTTTTTTTATCGCGATTGCGATTGTTCCGCCTATTATCATGACAGTGTTCTCTGCACTTTTCCTCGAATTTGGCATTCAGACATGGTTTAGCGAGAAGGTGCGCTCTACGCTTAATAACTCTCTTGAAGTTGCGGAAGCTTATATGGTGGAACACCGCGCAACTATTGAGAAGGATATGCAGGCCATTGCTTTTGCTTTTGATCAGTTAACGCCAGAGCAGCAACGCGATACCGCCACTATTCAAAGGGTTGCTCATTCTGCGTTGAATACCCGCCTTCTTTCTGAAGTGCTTGTTATTGAAATTCCCGATCGTATGTCTGAGGGCACGGTGCTGGCTCGTGCGAGCCAGGGTTTGGCGCTTGGCACGACACGCCTGCAAACGAATATGCTTGATAGGGTGAGGGAAGACCGGATGGTTGTGGCTTCTAATAGCGCAGATAACACAGTTGTAGGCATGATCAGGCTGTCCTCTTTCTTTCATCCAACCTATCTATATGTTGCTCGTGATGTGAATCCGCAGGTTCTAGGCTATTTGGAAGCAACGCGATCTGCCGTTGCGGATTATGAAAATCTGGAAGGGCAGCGCAGTGATATTCAGCTTCAGTTCAATGTTGTGTTTATCATTGTCGCGCTTCTTATTTTGCTTGCTGCCATATGGGTGGGACTCTGGTTCTCTTCCCGTTTGGTAACGCCTCTGTCCAACTTGGTGGATGCTGCTGAACGTGTGGGGCAGGGGGATTTGGCGGCTCGTGTGCCAACTGTGCCAACCAGTGATGAAGTTGGCACCCTGAGCAGGGCCTTCAATCGTATGACAGACCAGATTGCCAGGCATCAGGATGCCTTGCTGGCTGCTAATCAGGAACTGGATGACAGACGGCGATTCCTTGAAGAAGTTCTTGAAGGGGTTTCTGCGGGCGTGATTGGCTTGAATGAGGACAGAACAATCTTTCTTCCCAATGGGTCTGCGGCTGTGCAGTTAGGCAAAAAATATGAGGATTTAGTGGGGCGAAAGCTGACAGAAGTTGTGCCTGACTTTGAAAATATCCTCAATGTAGCTGAAGAATCAGACCATGGTGAGGCCAGAGAGCAGATTCAGGTTGAGGTGAATGGTGAGATGCGGATCTTGCTTGTCAGGGTCATCGTCGATCAGGACGAGGCGAAGGCAAATCGAGGCTATGTGGTTACCTTCGATGACCAGACAGAGCAGTTGGCTGACCAGCGTACAGCGGCTTGGGCAGATGTAGCAAGGCGCATAGCCCACGAAATTAAAAATCCACTGACACCCATTCAACTTTCTGCTGACCGTTTGAAACGAAAATATCTGAAACAGATAGAAACTGACACTGCTGTTTTCAGCCAGTGTACAGATACGATTATCCGGCAGGTGGGTGATTTAAGGCGCATGGTCGATGAGTTTTCGTCATTTGCGCGCATGCCAAGTCCGACATTCAGGGATGCTGATCTTGCAGATGTGGTAAAGCAGGCCGTTTTTTTACAGGATGTTGGGACACCCTCAATAGAATTTCAAACGAGTATGCCTGAAAGTCAGGTGCCGTTAAAATGTGATGATCGCCTGATTGGTCAGGCCATGACCAATATTCTGAAGAATGCTGTAGAATCGATTGAGGCTCGTATCGAAAGCGAGAAAAGTGCCGGAACCGAAACAGTTGTTCCGGGGGTTATCTCTGTAAAACTGATACAGGATGAGCAGCGTACAGACATTAGTGTTGAGGATAACGGCCTTGGTTTGCCAGAGGAGCAAAAAGACAGGTTGATGGAGCCTTATGTAACCACACGCTCCAAGGGAACAGGGTTGGGACTTGCTATTGTGCGGCGTATTATGGAAGAACATGGTGGTACAATTCGCATTGCGGACCGAACCTCATCTGGGGCGAGGGTTATTTTAACATTCTCACATAGTGCACTTTCTAAACGGATTAACAAAGCCAAGAAGCAGCTTGATATTGCCGATGCTGCATCGGCTGCTGAGTAGTGACATCAAGGAGGCCAAAGTAAAATGGCATTTGATATTCTTATTATTGATGATGAAGAAGATATTCGTGAACTGGTCTCCGGTATTTTGGAAGATGAAGGCTATAATACTCGTACAGCCCACGATAGCGACAGCGGATTAGCCCAGATTGAGGCACGCCTGCCATCTTTGCTGATTCTTGATATATGGTTGCAGGGTAGCAAGCTTGATGGCCTGGAAATTCTCGAACTGGTGAAGTCACGGCACAAAGAACTGCCGGTCATCGTTATTAGTGGTCATGGTAATATTGAAACAGCGGTTGCGGCGATTAAAAAAGGTGCCTACGACTTTATTGAAAAGCCTTTTGAGGCAGACCATCTGATATTGACTTTAGAGAGAGCAGTCGAAGCGGAAAGCCTGCGCCGCGAAAACGAAGATCTGAAACGTCGTTCTGCGTTCAATGTTGACCTCACGGGAAAATCAGCGGCCATTAACAACCTTCGTCAAAACATAGAGAAGGTTGCAGGCACCAATAGTCGCGTTCTTATCTATGGTCCTTCAGGAGCCGGTAAGGAAGTGGTTGCACGCCAAATTCATGCACGATCTCATCGTGCTGTTGGGAAATTCGTGATTGTCAGTGCTGCCTCGATGGAGCCTCAGCGTATGGAGCAGGAGCTCTTCGGTGTGGAGCAGAATGGAAGCGTGGTGAAAACGGGCCTGTTTGAGCGGGCTCACGGCGGTACGCTGTTCATTGATGAAGTGGCTGATATGCCACTACCAACACAGGGGAAGATTTTGCGTGTGCTTACCGAGCAGGCCTTTGAGCGTGTGGGCGGTAATAGTCGGGTTAAAGTAGATGTGAGAGTTATCTCTGCAACGAGCCGTAATTTGCAGGCAGATATCTCAGAGGGTAAATTCCGGGAAGATTTATATCACCGTTTGAATGTTGTGCCTGTAAACATGGTGCCGCTTAGCCAGAGGCGTGAAGATATTCCTGTGCTCGCTCAGCATTTTCTTGATGCTCTGGCTAGCGCTACGGGCAGGGCGAAGCTCAGGCTTAATGATGAGGCAAGTGCAGCTCTGCAGTCCTATGATTGGCCAGGCAACGTGCGGCAGCTTAAAAACATCATGGAACGCGTGGTTATCATGAGCACTGAGGAAATGAAGGGTGAAATTAGTGCTGAACACTTGCCGCCTGAAATAAGTAGTGGTTCCAATGGTGTGTTGCATTCTGGTGGTGATAGCTCGATTATGACAACACCGCTGCGCGAGGCTAGAGAGTCTTTTGAAAAAGAATATTTAAAAGTGCAGATTAATCGATTTGGCGGCAATATCTCGAAAACGGCCAGTTTTATTGGTATGGAGCGTTCAGCCTTGCACAGGAAATTGAAGTCTCTTGGATTAACTGGTAGCGGTAAGAATGGCGAAGCGGCTGAATAACCGTTTTTTGTATCTTTCAGGCATTAATAACAGAATTGGTTTTTAGGTATGAAAGTTATTGTCTGTGGCGCTGGTCAGGTTGGCTTTAATATAGCAAAGCACCTGGCTGATCAGCAAAATGATGTGACGGTGATTGACCGCTCGCAGGATTTGATCCGTAAAATCAGCGAATCCCTGGATGTTCGAGCTATTGTCGGGCATGCCTCTGACCCTGGTATGTTGGCCAGCGCTGGGGCGGGGGATACAGATTTGTTGGTTGCGGTTACCATGTCTGATGAAGTGAATATGATTGCCTGTCAGGTGGCGCATTCCTTATTCAGCATTCCTACAAAGGTTGCTCGCATCAGGAACCAGACGTACCTGAAACCCAATTGGGCTGATCTTTTCTCCAGAGATAATTTGCCCATTGATGTGATCATATCTCCAGAATTGGAAGTGGCGCAGGCATTGCACCGGC
>JBNKGK010000112.1:0-9659 GCA_050289785.1 Kordiimonas sp. | reverse complement strand
AATGCTGCGCACACCAAACTTTGGTCGTAAGTCTCTGAACGAGATCAAAGAGGTTCTCTCTTCCATGGGCTTGCGCCTTGGTATGGAACTGCCTGCTTGGCCGCCAGAAAATATTGAAGAAATGGCGAAAAAGCTGGAGCAGGAATATTAAGAATATAAATCTGGCGGGTGTTTAACCCGCCAGTTTATGTGAAGCGGAACTGCCTGGTCATTTGTGTTTAAAATGGTTCAGGCTGTTTCATTATGAAAACCTCTCCCTGAAACGCAGAAGGGGGCCACCTGCCGGTACTATGCCCAAAGATGTAAAGAGAGGGCACAAGGCCGATCAGGCAATTAGGAGTTAAAACCATGCGTCACCGTAATTCCGGTCGTAAACTGAATAGAACAGCTAGCCACCGTAAAGCTCTGTTCATGAACCTTTCTCAGGCGCTGTTGAAGCATGAGCAAATCATCACAACACTGCCTAAGGCAAAAGATTTGGCACCAGTTGTTGAGAAACTGATCACACTGGGCAAAAAAGGTGGTCTGGCTAACCGTCGTCTGGCGATTGCACGCCTTCAGGACGAAACACTGGTTTCGAAGCTGTTTGATGAGTTGGCCGATCGCTATAAAGAGCGTGCAGGCGGTTACACTCGCGTTTTGAAAGCTGGTTTCCGTCACGGCGATAACGCGCCAATGGCTGTTATCGAGCTGGTTGACCGCAACGAAGATGCCAAAGGCCAGGATAGCGGCCCAACAGCTGACGTTGACACAGATGCGACAGAAGACGCTGCAGCATAAGCCGCACTCTTCTTTCAAAGTTACGAAAAAGCGCCTCATTTTGGGGCGCTTTTTTTTGTTTAACGTTTTTCTTTAGAGAGTCAATCTTTACAAACAATCGTAAAAGAGCTTAGGGGGGGCATGTGGACGCGAGGTGTAAAAATTCGCTAACGAGAATCCGCATTATGTTAGCTCTGGCAATTGCAGGGCTTGTTATTACTGCGCTGATAGCCTTTCCTGTTGTGACAAACAGTCAGTATCTACTCGCTATGGCCGGAGAGGACACTGTTTTTGGACGCTATTTTCCCGAAATGGGGAAATGGGTCAGTTTGGCTGTGAGAGGAATTCAGGACACAGAAGCCAGCTATCCCTTTCTGTTTTATATGTCTGATTGGATGGTTTTTGCCCACCTTGTCGTTGCGGCTTTCCTTTATGGCGCTTTTATAGAGCCTGCCCGGAATGTGTGGATCATTCAGGTGAGTATCTGGACTTGTCTGGCAGTTATACCCTTTGCGTTAATCGCTGGTGAGGTAAGGCATATCCCCCTGTTTTGGCGTTTGATCGACTGCAGCTTTGGTGTGATTTGTATTGTGCCATTATATTTCTCCCTTCGATGGCTGACCAGATATGGTTGACGAATATTGAAGTTCCCTCCTTGCTTCTGGGGCGTATTATGTTTGGTTAAGAGAACAGGAAAAACAGCGGCGGGGAGATCATAATGGGCGGGAAAGTTGCAAATGCTGGAAAGTGGTGTCTGGTGGCTCTCGCTAGCGTGCTTTTGATGACCAACCATAGTCTCTATGCTGCCGATATTGAATATCAGGGCCTGAAGATACCAGATAACGCCGGTTACGCCATGACAGTGCAGGGCAAACTGGCCCCACATAAACTTGGCCACACGCTGTCCCACGAGCATCTGTTTATAAAATACTGGTTGCCATTGGATGAGCCAGAGAGGTGGCAGCGCATTTTAAATGTTGATGTGGAACTGCCAACTAGCCAGGAAAAGTTGGAGATGCGAAATGCACCTCTAACATATGAAAACCGCCTTCAGTTGCGTTTTGCTATTGCGCAGAATATAGATTCATACACGCTGGATAATGTCGGTGATGCTCTTGCCGAAGTGCGCCGCTATCAGGCCCTTGGTGGGCACAGCATTGTTGATGTAACCAGCATGGGGCTTGGGCGAGACCCAAATAAATTAAGAGAGGCTTCGCTAAAAAGCGGTGCGCCGATCATTATGGGAACGGGTTATTACCGCTGGGCCTGGCACCCTGAAGGGCTTGAGAAAAAGTCAGATACAGAGCTTACATCCATGATTGTACGAGAGGTTGTGGAAGGCTTTAATGGCACAGATATCAAAGCAGGTATCATAGGTGAAATTCCTACTGTTGACATGATTGTGGGGCCAGAAGGCAAGGAAGAAGAACGGGTGCTCAGGGCCTCTGCTCGCGCGAGCCGCCTGACCGGAGCCCCCCTATCTGTAACCGTGCCCCTTAAAACAGAAAATCAGATCAAATATCTCCACACCATTCTGGATATCGTTGAAGAAGAGGGTGGCGACCTTTCTAGAGTTACGTTGGGGCACATGACAGTTCCATCCAGTGAGCTAACATTTCTCATCAGTTTATTAAGGCGCGGTGTGTCCCTGAGCTATGATACTTTTGGCTCGCCGTGGCCAGAGCTCGTGGACAATATTGCCATGATGGATGTGGTGCATAAGCTCATTACGCATGGTTATTCCAGGCAGGTTCTGGTGTCTCATAACTATTTTTCCAAACACCATCAGGTGAAATATGGTGGCTTCGGATTAACCTACGTGCATTCAGTGCTGTTGCCTTATCTCAAAGAGCAGGGGGTAAGCGAGAAAGCCATTCAGGACATCATGGAAAATAATGCACAAAAGTTGCTAGCTTTTGTGGCGCCCCGGCCTCTTTGAGGTTTTTCCGCTGCGGCAAATCAGCCCGATTGCCCTGCAATGTATATCGGCTGGTAAGGGGTTTCATGTGTTTTTTGTAACTGATCACAGAGTTTTCTTCCCTGAAATGTTCAAATTAGGTTCATGTCTTCCTATTTAGTATCCGAAGCGGGCGGTGATTAGCGTTTGGCTTTGGGGCTTGCACATGCCCCGGCGGTCAGCCATAACTAACTCACCAAATTTATCGGAGTAGGAAGTTCATGAAACTGTTGAAAATTCTGGTGTCGGTTGTTCTTGGTCTTACTGGCGGCCTTGCTTACGCGCAGGATGTAGAGCGCACGGTTCCCACTACGCAGATGGAAGTGCAGCTTTCTTATGCGCCGCTGGTAAAAAAGGCTGCTCCAGCCGTGGTGAATATTTATACAAAAAAGGTAGTACGGGCGCGTCGGTCTGCTCTGTTTGATGATCCACTTTTTAAACGTTTCTTTGGCGATAGTTTCTCTTTCGGTATGCCGGAAGAGCGGGTTCGTGGCTCTCTGGGCTCTGGCGTAATTGTGCGCCCCAACGGCGTGATTGTTACAAACCATCATGTGATTGAAGGGGCGGATGAAATTCGGGTGGTTCTGCCAGACCGGCGGGAATTTGACGCTGAAGTGGTGCTGGATGATCAAAAGACTGATCTAGCTATTCTGCGCATTAACGCGGGGGATGAAGCGCTTGCCAGCCTTCCTTTTGCGGATTCCGAAGAGGTTGAGGTGGGGGATATTGTGCTGGCCATTGGTAACCCTTTTGGAATTGGCCAGACGGTAACGGGTGGCATTGTGTCGGCCAATGCGCGTACGCAGCAGGGCATTTCAGATTTCGGGTTCTTCATACAGACAGATGCAGCGGTTAACCCCGGCAACTCCGGCGGCGCGCTGGTGGATATGCAGGGTCAGCTACTCGGTATCAATACCGCTATTTACAGTCGCACAGGTGCCTCAAACGGCATTGGTTTTGCTATACCGGCCAATATGGTGAAATCCGTGCTTCTGGCTGCACTGAACGAAGGGCAGCTTGTGCGCCCATGGCTGGGCATCAAGGGCCAGTCTGTCACGAGTGATCTGGCCGCAGGGCTGGGGCTGGACCGTGCTGGTGGTGTGTTGATTGATGCCGTTTACCCCGGTAGCCCGGCTGAGGGTGCAGGCATTGTGCCCGGGGATGTAATTATGGATGTGGATGGCCGTGAGGTGGTGGATGAAGCTGGGCTTAATTTCCGCATTGCCACCCGGCAGACGGGTGAGGAAGTGGTGCTGACTGTTATGACGAAGGGTCAGCTTCTCGCCTATCCTGTCTCTCTCTCCCTGCCGCCTGAGGTGCCAGCTCGGAACGTGACAGAGCTGGATGGCAGGCACCCCTTCCAAGGCGTAACTGTGGCCAATATGTCCCCTCGTTTTAATGAGGAGTTGCAGCTGGATACCTTTGCCAGGGGCGTTGTTGTGCTGAAGGTGCAGCCGCGCACGCCGGCGGGGCGCTATCAGTTCCTGATGCCGGGAGATATTCTTCGTTCCATTGGTGGCACATCTATCAATGCTGTGGCTGATATTGAAGGCGCGCTTGAAGAAAATCAGGATCAGTATGTGTATCAGGTTTTCCGTCGCGGGCAGGAACAGGAGTGTCTCATCATTCCAAACCGCTCCTATCGTTGCAATATTGTCCGTTAGGAAGGTGAGCGCGCGTGGCAGATCTGTTTGAAAAGGCTGGGGATGAGGCGGGTGCGCCTCGCCCGCTGGCAGATAGGTTGCGCCCCAAAAGTCTGGATGAGGTGGTCGGTCAAAGCCATTTATTGGGGCCTGATGGTGCACTGGGGCGCATGGTGGCCTCTGGCCGTATTTCCTCTAGCATCCTGTGGGGGCCGCCGGGCACCGGTAAAACCACGATTGCCCGTTTGCTGGCTGGCCATGCAGACTTAGCATTTGAGCAGATATCCGCCATCTTTTCCGGTGTAGCAGAGCTGAAGAAGGTATTTGAGGCCGCCAAAGCCCGCCGCATGAGCGGGCGAGGTACGCTTCTCTTTGTGGATGAGATACACAGGTTTAACCGTGCGCAGCAGGATGGCTTTCTGCCTTATGTGGAAAATGGCACCATAACGCTGGTAGGGGCCACCACTGAGAATCCTTCGTTTGAGATAAATGGTGCGCTCTTATCTCGGATGCAGGTGCTGGTACTGAACCGGCATGATGATGCGGCGCTGGACGAACTGCTCGCGCGGGCAGAAACAGAGTTAGGAGAGGCGCTGCCGCTTACGGATGACGCTAAAACAGCGCTGAAGGCCATGGCAGATGGTGATGGTCGTTTTCTCCTTAATTGTGTGGAAACCCTGCATGATCTGGCAGCGGGGGAGATGCTGGGGCCACAGGAACTGGCAAAGCTGCTGCAAAAACGTGCGCCTAGTTATGATAAGGATAGGGATGGCCATTATAATCTGATTTCGGCGCTGCATAAATCCCTGCGTGGGTCAGACCCGGATGCTGCGCTATATTGGACCGCACGGATGCTGGTGGCGGGGGAGGACCCGCTCTATATCGTGCGCCGCCTTGTGCGCTTCGCCAGCGAAGATGTGGGGCTGGCTGACCCGGAAGCCATTCATCAGGCTTTGGCCGCGAAAGAGGCCTATGAATTTCTCGGCAGCCCCGAGGGGGAGCTGCAGATTGCGCAGGCGGTGCTGTATCTCGCGACTGCGCCCAAATCCAACGCAGCCTATAAGGCAGAAAAAGCCGCGAAGAAAGCCGCCAAGGCCACGGGCAGCCTGATGCCGCCAGCGCATATCCTGAATGCGCCCACTAAAATGATGAAAAATCTGGGCTATGGCAAAGATTATGCCTATGACCATGACAGCGAAGCCGGTGTTTCCGGGCAGAATTATTTCCCGGATGAGCAGGAACGCCTGGAATTTTACAAGCCGGTAGAGCGTGGCTTCGAACGGGAAATCCAGAAACGCCTTGCCTACTTCTCCCGCATTCGGGAAGAGTATGTGGCAGCACAGGCTTCCTCTGGCGATGATGACTGATTTTACTCATTTCGTTGGTGTCGACTGGACAGGGGCCAAAGGCAGACGGCACGCAGGCCTTGCCGTGGCAGCATGTGAGACCGGAGAGGTCGCCCCAAAAGTGATCACCCCTCCTTCCGGGGCGAAAAACTGGTCTCGGGCAGAATGTACGAGCTGGATAGCCGAGGGCCTTAAGCTGAAAACAGGGGAGCGGGTGCTTGTGGGGCTGGATTCCTCCTTTGGGATGCCTTTTGTGGACGAGTACTGCTATCTGGAGAATGCTGGCCTGCCTGAGCATGGCCGGGGCTTATGGGGCTATGTTGATAAGCTCTGTACGGACGCTGAAGATTTCTATGGTGGCCCGTTTGTCGATTTATATTCAGATTTTTACCTGCGCACGGGCGCGCGGGGCAGCAGGTATCGCCGCCGCATGCGGGTGGCAGAACAGCTTGCTGTGGATTCTGGCGCTGGCCCGTGCGAAAGCGTGTTTCACCTCATCGGCCCTAGCCAGGTGGGGCTATCCGGGCTTTCCACCATGCGCATGCTGCATCAGTTCGCCGGGCATGACCATATTGCCATCTGGCCATTTGAAGAGCCGGGTGATGCTTCTGTTGTGGTCGTTGAAATCTATGCTGCTGCTTTTGCTGCCCTTGGTGGCCACAAAGGCAAGGTGCGGGACACAGAAACATTGAAGGTGATTCTTGAAAACCTGGGCGTTTCTCGCCCTTTTCGCACGGCAAAGCCCCTGTCTGATCATATGGCAGATGCCTGTATTACCGCGGCAGCGCTGAGAATGATTGCTCATGATCCTAAATACTGGAATCCGGCTGCGCTTTCGCCTAAGGTGCGACAAACTGAAGGCTGGGTTTTCGGCATTAAGTAAAAGGAATAAACAGTGCAAATGTTGTTCGCCATTGCGGCTGGCGGGGCCTTGGGGGCGCTGTCCCGACATTATGTGGCTGGGGCCATTACCCGCTCGTTTGGCAACAGCTTGCCTTACGGCACCTTCACGGTGAACATTATTGGCAGCCTGCTGATGGGCCTGCTGATCACCGGCCTGGCACTCAGGTTTGAAGCAACACAGGAACTACGGGGGTTTCTGACCGTTGGGCTGCTCGGTGGTTTCACCACCTTTTCCACCTATTCGCTCGAAACAGCTTTGCTAATCGAACGGGGTGATCTACAGGGGGCTGTGCTTTATGCACTAGGCTCTTTGCTTGTTGGTGTATTGGCCCTTTTTGCGGGCATGTGGTTGGGTAGAATTTTGTTATGAGTGGCGTTCAGAATATTACGGTTGAAGATGATGATGACGATATCCGGCTGGATCGCTGGTTTAAGCGTCATTTCCCTGATGTCAGCTTTGGCCCGTTGCAGAGAATGATGCGCAAGGGTGAGGTGCGGCTGGATGGTAAGCGCGTGAAGGGCAATGAGCGCATTTTCGCAGGCCAGACAGTACGAGTGCCACCTCTTGGTAAAGCCATAGCTGATAAGGGTACTGAAAGTAAACCGCAGGCAAAAAAGCTGAGTGACAAGGAAATTGCCGAGGTCAGAAGCTGGGTTCTTTATCGCGACGAAAAGGTTATCGCCATCAACAAACCCGCGGGCCTGCCCACACAAGGCGGCACAGGCCAGACGAGGCATCTTGATGGTCTTCTGGATGCGCTGATTTATGATGGCAAAAACAGGCCTCGCCTGGTGCACCGGCTGGATAAGGATACATCCGGTGTGCTGCTGCTTGGTTGCACGGCCAATGCGGCTGCGGCCCTTGCCAAAAGCTTCCAGACTAAAAGCACAGATAAACGTTATTGGGCGCTGGTGAAGGGTGTGCCAAAGCAGCGAGAGGGCCGCATCATGCTGTTGATGGATAAGGTCCCGATCAAAGGCAATGAGCGCATGGTGGTCACACCCGATGGCAAGAAGTCGCTCACAGATTATGAAGTGGTGGATAGTGCCCCACCTCAGGCCGCATGGCTAGCGCTGAAGCCGCACACAGGCCGCACGCACCAACTGCGTCTGCACTGCGCTGAAATGGGGCACCCCATTGTCGGGGATGGTAAATACGGCGGGGCAGATGCCTATTTAACTGGCTCTATCTCTCGCAAACTGCACCTGCATAGCCATACAGTGTGCTTTCCGCATCCTGATGGCGGCATGATGGAAATATCAGCCCCACTGCCTTCTCACATGGCAGAAAGTTTTGATATGCTCGGGTTTGATGTGGCAGGATACCAAGACCCCATGCAGGATGATGAATAAAGGCGGCGCGGTTTCGTGAGTAACTATAATAAACTGGTGGTTTTTGATTGTGATGGAACCTTGGTGGACAGCCAGCATATGATAGTGGACACCATGCACGAAACCTTTGACAGGATGAGGGTAGATCGCCTGCCAGATGCCATGGTTCGCTCTATCGTTGGCTTGAGCCTTGTTGAAGCTATCGCAGCTCTGTTGCCAGAGAGGGAAGATCGCTTCCACGAACATATGGCAAAAGAATATCGCACCCTTTTTTACCGCCGCAAGCGCCTATATGCCACTGACCCAGACCCGCTTTATGAGGGCACGCTAGACGTGCTACAACAGCTGGATAATGCGGGCTATATGCTGGGGGTCGCGACGGGTAACTCTAACAGGGGGCTTGCCCGTGTGCTTGAGGAACATGGCCTTGGCCATTTGTTCGTAAGCCTGCAAACGGCCGATAATCACCCTTCAAAGCCCAATCCATCCATGATGCACACAGCCATTGCAGAAACGGGCAGCCATATCGAGGCAGCGGTTATGGTGGGAGACACCAGCTTTGATATGATGATGGCGAAAAACGCTGGCTGTAAAAGCGTAGGCGTTGCCTGGGGGTATCATAGTGTGGAGGACCTGAACAAAGCTGGAGCAAACCATGTGGTCTCCAGCTTTTTTGATATCCCTGAGCGGGTGAGGGAGCTGATCGGTTGATGATAGGCGATGGGAGACAGGATGAGTTGCAATCAGAGGCGCTACGCCCTCGGCGGGGCTTTTTAATTGCTGCGAGCCTGACAAGTTTTGCTGCCGTTGCCGCCTATATCTATGAAGAAGCGATTGTCAGCCTTAGCGGATCCACAGTTTTTGCCATTGTACTGGCTATTCTGGTGCTGCTGGCTATGTTTTTTGTGCTCTGTTTTCGTGTGCCGAGGATCGGTAACAAGCTGCTTGGTTTTGATGTTATCCTCACGGCTCCAAAGCAGAAAGAAAAAGCCAGCCTGCAATATACCGGCAGTTTCAATATTGAAACGGGGGCAGAGACAAAACGCATGAACACCAAGCGCAAACAGGCGCGGCATTCCCGCCGCAAGTTTGCCGAAGTGACAAGAAAAATGCAGGCAGAGCAAGCCAGTGGCCATAATTCAGATGAAAAAGGTGATGAGCGCCCATGAAGCGTTTCTATAAAGAAGTGTCTGTCATTCAAACAGAGATAGGCTACCAGATAAAGCTGGATGAACGTTTGGTGAAAACCCCGGCAAAAAAAGAACTGCGTATCCCCACAGAAACGCTGGCGGATACCGTGGCGGCGGAATGGCGCGAGCAGGGGGAAGAAATTAATCCTGATACAATGCATCTCACACGCCTGGTGAATACGGCTCTTGATAGAGTGACCGAGCGACATAGTGATGTGGTGGCGGAAGTCGCGGCTTTTGGCGGCACGGACCTTTTATGTTATCGCACGGATGAGCCGGCAGAGCTTGTAAAATTGCAGGCGGAAACGTGGGACCCCTATCTGGCTTGGGCTGAAGAGGCTTTTGACGTGCGTCTGGTGACAACGGCTGGGATTATGCCTGTTACTCAGGATGGTGCGGCCTTGATGAGGTTGCGGGATATTGTGGCTAATTTTAATGCTTTTGAACTGACGGCCCTGCACAGTTTTACCAATGGTTTGGGCTCTCTGGTTCTTGCGCTTGCCTGCACACATGGCCACAGTGATTTTGA
>JBNKGK010000111.1:0-9663 GCA_050289785.1 Kordiimonas sp. | reverse complement strand
ATTCTCCCGTTGATTGTGAAATTGATTAATACTGATATAAATATCAAGTAAATCGATTAAAGGGGCTGGCTCAAAAAATATTAGCTCGCTTTGAGTAACAGGGCGCTAACAGCTATAAAACAGAGAGTTATGACTTTGCGCACTGTCATTGTCTCTCTCAACCAAAAATAGCCGAGTATACCAGCAAAAACGATGCTGGTTTCTCTCAGTGCAGCTATTATTGAAAGAGACCCCATACTAAAGGCGTATAAGCCTATAGCGTTGCCGCTCAGCGCGAGAATGGAGAGAGGTACTCCTGTTTTCCATGTTTTTCCAATGGCGAACAGTGCGTGTTTTCCTCGCCGGATTGTCTGTACAGTCAGAGGGATTGGGGCAAAGAGGACAATCTTCCACAGGATATAGGTAAAGGGGCTTTCTGTCAGTTTAACGGCCAGACCATCCACTATGGTGTAAGAGGCAATCATGATGCCGGTGAGAAACGTATATAAGAGTGCTTGTTCTCTGAACGCAGGATGGCTCTGTTCTTTCCGTCCGGGGTGGGCTGTCATAAGGATGCTCAAGGCTAAAGATATAATGCAGATCAGTTGCCAGCCAGACAAATTATCTTTCAGAAAAGCATAATCAAACATGATGACAAGCAGGGGAACTATGCCTCGTGTCACGGGATAAACAATGGTGAGGGCACCATCATTCAGAGCTTTTGAAAGGCAAAGCTGATAAAGCTGATTTAAGATAAGGGACGCAATGATCCAGCACAATAATGTGGTGTTTGGTAGTGGAACAAAAAATAGAAAGGGCGAAAACAGCATTCCCCCAAAACCTGACATAAAAGCCAGAGTATCCAGTTTATGCTCTGCTTTCTTAAGCCCTGCATTCCACAGGGCGCTTAAAAAAGCTGAGAATAGAATTAGGGTTGAGGCGAGGGCTATATTGTTCATAGCACTCTCGCCTCCCCTTTGTTCTGTTTGCCGCTATTTCAGCTTCGCACAGGCATCCTGAATGCGGGTGCAGGCTTTCACTAGTGCCTCATTGGATGTGGCATAAGAAACGCGGAAGTGTGGGCTCAGGCCAAAGGCTTCGCCTTGCACGGCTGCCACACCGTAATCTTCGAGAATGTAAGTGACAAAATCCTCATCTGAGTTGATGAGCTTGCCATTTGGTGTGGTTTTACCAAGGCAACCCGCGATGGATGGGTACACATAGAAAGCCCCCTGTGGCACCGGGCAGCTCAGGCCTTCAGCCTGATTTAGCATATCCACAACCATATCCCTGCGTTTCTGGAACACAGCGGCGCGTTCTGCCAGAAAATCCTGTGGGCCCAGAAGGGCAGCTACAGTTGCCGCCTGGCTGATAGAGCAGGGGTTTGAGGTGGATTGTGACTGCACTTTTGCCATGGCTTTAATCAGCTTGGCATCGCCGCCCGCATAACCAATGCGCCAGCCTGTCATGGCATAGGCTTTGGCCACACCATTCATGGTAAGGATGCGAGGGGCTATCTCTGGCACAACCTGGGCAAAAGTGGTGAATTTAAAGCCCTCATAAACGATATGCTCATAGATATCATCAGCGAACACCCACACATGCTCGTGGCGTTTCAGCACTTCACCAAGAGCCCTGATCTCTGCTTCAGTATAGGCTGCGCCAGAAGGGTTGGAAGGCGAGTTGAAAATCAGCCACTTTGTTTTTGGCGTGATGGCCGCTTCCAGGCTCTCGGGTGTCATTTTAAAATTAGTGTCAATGGATGTGTTTACAAACACAGGCACACCACCAGCCAGCAGGGTGATATCAGGATAGCTCACCCAATAAGGTGTAGGAATGATCACTTCGTCACCGGGGTTCAGCGTGGCCATCATGGCGTTATAGATAGTGTGCTTGCCACCAGAATTGATGCTGATCTGGTCTGGCGTAAAGGTGAGGTTGTTCTCACGCTTGAACTTCTCAATCACGGCAGCTTTACAGGCAGGTGTGCCATCCACTTTGGTATATTTGGTATCACCATCCCAAATGGCTTTAATTGCAGCTTCTTTCACATTGTCAGGGGTGTCAAAATCGGGTTCCCCTGCGCCCAGGCCAATAACATCCTTGCCAGCAGCTTTCAGTTCAGCGGCTTTGGCGGTTACGGCCATAGTTGGTGAGGGTTTGATGCGATCAAGAGCGGCAGATAGAAAAGACATTTTGGTAATCCTAAGACCTTATGGGGAAAGATATTCGCAACATAGGCATTCATTCACATTGCTGCAATAATTTGTTGTGCCTTTTAGGTAAGGATTTTGGAAATAAGTTCGCAATGGGTGTTTTTTTGCACTTTAGGAACAGCCAAGGCCCCCTGTGAGTAGTCCAGTTTTTTGTTTTTATTGATCAACTGTTATTTCTTTAGGAGTCGGTGTGCCCAACCCGCAATGGCTCTGCCAATGGTATAAGGTTGGTCTTCTTGCACATAATGGCGACGGCCCGGCAGATATCTATAGCCAATGACCCAGTGGATGTCACCAAACTTATTACAAATAGAATTGTAGCAAGAAGGCTGTGTAATTTTCGGTAAAATATCGTCTGAAAACTCCCAACACTTTATATGTATTGAGCGTTTTAGCTGTCTTGAGTTCTCAGGATAATTATTTCTTGATGAGCAAAGGAGAGAAGAGGGGAAGCACCAAGTTGTTTCTTTAAGGGTTGGCATACCGTCATGGTGAAGGTCGGCACCATGACGGTATGCCAGGGGAGGGATTACTCTAAACTCTGGGGATTTGAATAACCCTTATTCCTCTTATACGTTTACGTTCTTCAAGCAGAACTTAGAAGCTAGCAGACAGTGTGCCAACAACAGTTGCGTCAGCTTCAGCAGCGCCAACGTTAGCTGTGTCGATGTATGCTACGCCGAGAGAGAATTGCTCGAAGTCGTAGGAGAAGCCAACGCTCCAGTCAGTTTTGTCGTTACCGAAAGCACCGTCTTCGTAACCGAAGTGTGTAGACAGAGACAGTGGAGTGTCAGCAATTGGCATACCAGCGTCTACATAGAGGTACAGGTTGTCAGTACCACCGATGTTGTCTTGGTCCCAAGCGTAAGCAACACCAACAGCCCATTCAACAACGCCAGCAGCGCCGCCAACAGAAGCATAAGTTTCAAGATATGTTGTGCTGCTAGAACCTGGGTACAGGTAAGCGAGCAGGCCAACGTCAACGCCGAGGCCACCGATTTCTGTAGCGTAACCGCCGTACAGGTCCAGTTCCATTTCAGAACCAGCATATTGCTCAATAGAAGAACCCCAAGTGCCTGCATAGAAGCCGCTGGATGTTTCCAGGTCCATACCGCCTTGGATCGCAAAGTCTTTGTCAGACAGGGAGAAACCGCGGAAGCGGTAGTCTGAAGTGATTGCAGCGTTAGCAGACAAAGAGAAAGCTTCGTCTTGAGCAGAAGCTGCTGGTGCGATCAGGGCGCCTGCTGCAACTGTAGCAGCCAGAAGTAGCTTAAAAGATTTCATGGGCATGTAACTCCTCCAAGTATTTAAGCATTTTTATGCATTAAGTTTAACTGTGACCCCTATTTAGCAAGGGCCGTGCCAAAAAAGGCAGGCGTGTTTAACATATTGATTCGCAAAGTAAATAGATATTTGGGAATATTTTCTTCACACTTTCGCAATAATATTTTGTTCATTAAACAGGCACTGCCTAAATATTAATCGTTTCACGATCTATTTTCTGGGGAAGCCGAACCTTCACAATAGAAATGCAGGTTTGGATTGGCTTTTGAAAATAAAACGCCCAGGAACTTTCATTCCCGGGCATCGCATTTAAACAGCAAATAGGGCTGAATTAGGGCACCCTAGTTAGATGGTGCCTTTTGTTACAGTGCGTCTTTATCCTGCTCGCCTGTACGAATGCGCATGGCGCTGACCATATCCAGCACAAAGACCTTGCCGTCACCAATGGTGTCTGTGTTGGCCGTGTCGCGGATCAGGTTCACTACTTCCGCCAGTCTGTCGTCAGTCACAGCCACTTCCAGCTTTACCTTCGGCACAAAATTCACCACATATTCAGCACCGCGGTAAATTTCCTTCTGGCCGCCTTGTCGGCCAAAGCCTTTCACTTCAGTTGCTGTCATGCCGCTCACGCCGATGGAAGACAAAGCTTCCCGCACGTCATGTAATTTGTGTGGCTTAAGAATAGCTACGATCAATTTCATAATATATGTCTCCCTCTAAAGCTCGTATGCATGTTCGCCGTGGCTAGTAATATCCAGACCCTCAAGCTCACTCTCCTGATCAACACGCAGGCCTGTAAAGAGTTTAATAATAGTGAGGATAACCCAGCTCGCTACAACTGACCAGAGAACAGTAACTCCTATACCAATAGCCTGTACGCCGAGCTGGCCCATGACCGTTTGTCCTTCTGGCAGGCCGGTGCCGCCCATGGATGACTGCACGAAATAGGCTGTGAGCAACGTACCCAAAATGCCGCCCACACCGTGCACAGCAAAGACGTCAAGTGAATCATCAATTTTCAGCCTGTTCTTCACCACTTGTACGGCATAGAAGCAGATTAGCGCTCCTGCTGTACCATAGATGATAGCTGCAGCAGGACTGACAAAACCTGACCCAGGTGTAATGGTGGCGAGGCCCGCAATGGTGCCGGTGACCATGCCGATCATGCTGGGCTTGCCGAATTTTATCCATTCCACAGCCATCCAGACGAGGGAGGCGGTGGCAGCGGACAGGTGAGTTGCGGTGATGGCCATGCCTGCGCTGCCGTTAGACCCCAGCGCAGAGCCGCCATTAAAGCCGAACCAGCCCACCCACAGAAGGCTTGCGCCAATCATTACAAGACCGGGGCTGTGCGGTGGTTTCAGCTCAGAGGGAAAGCCGGTGCGTCGGCCCAGCATCAGGGCAATCACAATCGCGCTGGTACCTGCCGTTGCGTGCACCACAATGCCGCCTGCAAAATCCATAATGCCCATATCGGCCAACCAGCCGCCACCCCAAATCCAGTGGGTTACTGGCACATAAACCAGCATCAGCCACAGGGCGGAAAAGGCCAGCATCGGGCCAAAGCGCATCCGCTCAGGGAAGGCGCCCACAATCAGGGCTGGTGTGATAATGGCAAAGGTCATCTGAAACATCACAAACACAATTTCCGGGATAGTGCCGGAAAGGCTATCTGCCCCGATGCCCAACAGGAAGGCTTTTTCCAGCCCGCCAATCCAGTCACCATCGCCGGTGAAGGCAAGGCTGTAGCCAGCAACAAACCACAGCACAGAAGCCACGCAGGTGATGGTGACACAGTGCATCAACACGCTTAAAATATTTTTGGATTGCACCAGCCCGCCATAAAAAAGCGCCAGTGCCGGTAGTGTCATCATCAGCACCAAGGCGGTTGCTGCGATAATCCAGGCAGTATCGCCTGTATCTGCGCCTTCAGCGAAGGCAGGTATGCTTAGTGCGGATAAAGCGATCAGGCTGAAAAGCCCACGCCTCAATATATTGGCAATAGAAATCATCTACTCCACTCCCCTTATTCATTTTCCGGATATCTTGAAACACCAGCGGCCTTTGGGTTTATGAGAGGCGCAACAAACAAATGCGGCATGCGCTCTCGCCCCTTGGCTCATATATATGGCCTTTTGGTGTGGTTCGTTTCCCCAAACTTCCCATTCCTGATATCCCCGGGAGGGCATCATAGAATGAAAAGAAAGAGAAAAGCAATCACCGATGGGCTGTTAAAATAATTGTGTTTCTTCGCTCACATACCCTTGAAAACAAACCATGAACAGGGCATGGTGGCAGGATGATGATTCCAGATAGCCGAGGCCGTTCATGATCCCCGATGATGCCAACACGCCCTTTGTGCCACACAGGCCAGAGCGGCCAGAGAAATCAAACCCCGGTATCCCCCTAAAGGTGGCCTCCCCGTTTGAACCCTCAGGCGATCAGCCTGCCGCCATTGCTGAGCTGGTGGAAGGCATCAAGGGGGGGGAGCGGGATCAGGTGCTTCTGGGGGTCACCGGTTCGGGTAAAACCTACACCATGGCCAAGGTTATAGAGGCAGTGCAGCGCCCCGCGCTCATATTGGCGCACAACAAAACATTGGCGGCGCAGCTATATGGGGAGTTTAAGGCCTTTTTTCCTGATAATGCGGTGGAATATTTTGTTTCCTACTATGATTATTATCAGCCGGAAGCTTATGTGCCGCGTACGGATACGTTCGTGGAGAAGGAAGCCTCGATCAACGAGCAGATAGACCGCATGCGCCACTCTGCCACCCGTGCCATTCTGGAGCGGGATGATGTGATCATTGTGGCTTCTGTTTCCTGCATTTATGGCATTGGCTCGGTGGAGACCTATACCGCCATGACCTTTGGTATCAAAGTGGGTGATACCATAGATAATCGTGATCTGCTGCGCCGGTTGGTGGCTATGCAATACACCCGCAATGACGCCGCCTTCCTGCGCGGCACGTTCCGGGTGCGCGGCGATACCATTGATATCTTCCCCAGCCACTATGAGGACAGAGCCTGGCGGCTGATGATGTTTGGCGACGAAGTGGAAGAGATTGTTGAGTTTGATCCGCTCACGGGCGAGAAAATCAAAAGCCTGGATATGGTGAAGGTTTATGCCAACAGCCACTATGTGACGCCGCGCCCCACGCTTGATCAGGCCGTGAAGGGTATTAAGGCCGAGCTGAAACAGCGCCTTAAAGAATATGAGCAGATGGGCCGGTTGCTGGAAGCCCAGCGCATAGAGCAGCGCACCACCTTTGACCTGGAGATGATGGAAGCCACTGGCAGTTGCGCGGGCATTGAAAATTATTCCCGTTATCTCACGGGCCGCACGCCGGGTGACCCACCGCCCACGCTGTTTGAATATCTGCCGGAAAATGCGCTGCTGTTTGTGGATGAAAGCCATGTGAGCGTCAGCCAGATTGGCGGCATGAGCAGGGGAGATGCCAAGCGCAAGGAAACACTGGCGGATTACGGCTTTCGCCTGCCAAGCTGTAAAGATAACAGGCCCTTGCGTTTTGAAGAGTGGAACGCCATGCGCCCGCAAACCACCTATGTTTCCGCCACGCCGGGGGATTGGGAGCTGGAGCAAACAGGTGGTGTGTTCACCGAACAGGTGATCCGCCCCACCGGGCTCATTGATCCTGTGGTGGATATTCGCCCTGTGGAAACACAGGTGGATGACCTGATGCATGAAGCCAGGGAAATGGCGGCAAAGGGCCTGCGTGTGCTGGTGACAACGCTCACCAAACGCATGGCGGAAGACCTGACAGAATATCTGCACGAAAACGGCATCAAGGTGCGTTATATGCACTCTGATATCGACACGCTGGAGCGGATAGAAATTATCCGGGATTTGCGCCTGGGTGCCTTTGATGTGCTGGTGGGCATTAACCTGCTGCGGGAGGGGCTGGATATCCCTGAATGTGGCCTTGTGGCCATATTGGATGCGGATAAAGAAGGCTTTTTGCGCTCGGAACGCTCCTTGATCCAGACCATAGGCCGTGCGGCGCGGAATGTGGAAGGCCGGGTGATCCTGTACGCTGATAAGATGACAGGCTCGCTGGAGCGCGCCATTGGCGAGACGTCCCGCAGGCGCGAAAAACAGATGGCCTATAATGAAGAGCATGGCATCACGCCAGCGTCTGTCAGCAAGAATATCGGGGATATCCTCTCTGATGTTTCCTCCGGTGATTATTTGACCGTCGATATCGGCGAGGATGCCGAACATCTGGTGGGTTCAAACCTCAAGGCGCATCTGGCAGACCTGACGAAGAAAATGCAGGAAGCGGCCGAAAACCTGGAATTTGAAGAAGCTGCCCGCCTGCGGGATGAAATCCGCAAGCTGGAAGCCGGTGAACTGGGCATTGCCGACAAGCGCCTGAAGCCCAAAGGCCGTGCCACCGGCGGCCGCCCCGGCACCCGCACCAAAAAAGCTAAAAGCCACAGGAAGATGTATTGATCCAGTAGGTGTATAACAATCTATGATTTTCTTTTTTCTTGTTGTTTTTGGTTGAGGTGATACAACCATAAAAACATTTTTAGGGAGATGGTTATGCTGAAAAAGTTATTGGTTGCTGTTGCTCTTGTTGCTGTTATTGGCATTTATGTTGCCGTGCAAAACCCGCAAAAAAAATCAGTTGATTTTCAAGAACACTATGAGCAGGCGACACAACTGTATGAGGCTGCTGCAGAAACGCAGGTGAGTGAAACAGGGCTCATTGAGAGTTTTTTCGAGATATATAATCAAGCAAAGTTTGATGGTATTTATAATCAACTGACTTCGGACAAAATTAAGACGATAAAAGACAGAGATACTTTTGTTTCTAACTTATCAGAACTGCATGGTCTGCTCGGGAATTATCAATCTGGAAGGCAAACAGGTTCAGGCTCAGGGATGAAGTGGGTTCTATCTACAGATACTGGCGAAATGCTGGATGAGAAGCTAACCTTGAAAACCTCAAAAGTGACTTGGCAGAGTAATTTTGATAACGGAGTTTATTACTTTGAGTTCATTTTTGACAAAGAAGGCGATGATTTGAGCCTTTTCACCATTGTTGTGAAAGACAAGGTGATCATGGGCGAGTTCAAAAAGGCCCTTTAAGATCGCTCTACAATTTTTTGGCTAGAGATATAAGCTTAATAACGGCGGGGTCATCATCCGGTCTTTGGTTTTCTTTACCGCTTAATGACATAGCGTGATTGCAGGAAGCCGTTTTTGAAGCTTTTGGTCCAGTCATGCTGTAGCTTGATGTCGTTGGGGAGCCGCCCGAAAAGGGGTAGGCCAGTGCCTATCAATACAGGTACCTGTGTGATGATCATATCATCCACAAGGCCGCAGGCGAGGAAGGACTGAATTATTTTGCCCCCGTCCAGATACACATGCCTGATGCCATCTGCATACAGGCTGTTGGCAAGGTCGGTTGGGCTTTGGTTCGTCAAGGTGATTTTATCCTCATAGCCTTCAGGAACAGCCGTGAGAGTGTGGCTCATGACAACTACTTTTTTACCCTCATAGGGCCAGAGGCCAAAGGATTGCGCAGTTTCAAAAGTGCCGCGTCCCATCAGCAGGCAGTCTACCCCTGCGGTGAAGGCGGCATAGCCGAAATCTTCCCCTTCGGGGATATCTGTGGCTGTGCCATCTGCACCGGGCAGCCAGTCTAGCGCCCCATCTTTACGGGCGATAAAGCCATCAAGGCTGGTGGCGATGTAAACGGAAAATATGGGTTGCATGGCGCTCACTATTGGTTAAAACTAGTGTTGGCTTCTTGCAAATTAGGATGAACATGACAAGAGATGATTTTGATGCTTTTTGCGCCTCTTTGAAAGCTACGACGAATGTCATTCAGTGGGGTAATGCCTCTGTCTGGAAAGTGGGCGGCAAGATTTTTGCCATTCATTCCATCAGGGGGGAGGAAAAGCATGATAAAATCAGCTTTAAATGCAGTGACCTGAGCTACCAGATTTTATGTGAGCTGGAAGGCATTATCCCGGCACCTCATCTGGCACGAGCTAAATGGGTGCAGGTGCAGGAAGAAGGCGCGTTAAGTGATCAGGATATTTGCAGCTATATAGAAGAGGCTCATGCTATTGTGGCCGCGAAGCTGACAAAGGCCAAGCGAGCTGAACTTGGCCTTTGAGTATAGGACCTGTTTCACATAGCCTTACCGCAG
>JBNKGK010000110.1:0-9667 GCA_050289785.1 Kordiimonas sp. | reverse complement strand
CTCTTGAAGCTGGTGCTACACCAACACCGCCGATGCAGGCACCAAAAGCAGAACAGACACCACTTGCTTTCTCTGAAACACAGGCAGCCCCCACATCAAAAGAATTTGATAAGGCAGAGGTGAGCGCAGTGCTGACCTACCACAGCGTTCCCTATGAAACAGCAAGCAACCTGGCTGGGACTATTCACAGCCTTGAAGTCTGCAGCCTGCCTGAGGCCTTTTCCTCCGCGCTGGAAATGTCTATTCGCTTCAGCCCGATCACGGATGCTGTGACACGGCCAATTATGCTGGTTGGCACACCGGGCGCAGGCAAAACCATCTGTGCGGCCAAACTGGCAGCTGACGCCCTGTTACACAGCAGGAAGGTAAGGTTGATCTCTACCGACATGGTGAAAGCCGCAGGCGTGCAACAGCTTGATCATTTTGCCCAGTTGATGAAACAGACAGTTTCCACCGCTGCCAACCCAACCGAGCTAGCAGCTATCCTCAAAGCCAACCAAACAGAGTCTGACAACCTTACAGTGATTGACACCCCCGGCACCAACCCTTTCGATATGGCAGAACTTGAAGACCTGCTTACCTATATTCGAGAGGTGAATACAGAACCTGTGCTGGTGCTACCTGCAGGGCTGGACCCACAAGATACACAGGAAATTGCCCGTGTATTCAACCAGATGGGATGCCAACGCTTCATTGCCACAAGGCTTGATGCCGCGCGGCGTTATGCGGGGATTATCATGGCGGCACGGCCTGGATATCTCTCCCTCGCCGCCATCAGCCGTAGCCCCTATATTGCAGAAGGCCTGGAGACCGCGTCACCCATGGGCTTCGCCCGTCTTCTGACAGCACTGCCTACCCGCCAGATGGCAGAACAAAAAACGGATAAAGTTTCATGAGCAACGAGACACTGGAAACTGCAGAAAAACGCCTGATCACCATAGCCTCAGGTAAAGGTGGTGTCGGTAAAACCTGGCTTTCGGTTACCCTTACTCACGCCTTGTCTCATGCAGGCCGTAAAGTCCTGCTGTTTGACGGTGACCTCGGCCTCGCCAATGTGGATATCCAGCTTGGACTGATGCCGGAAATGGATTTAGGCCACCTTATTTCAGGCAGTGCGAATGTGGCTGAAATTGCGGTCCCCTATACAGACAGGGATGGCACCAGCTTTGATGTACTGCCCGGCAAATCCGGCTCTGGCTCGCTAGGCAGCCTAACCAGAGAGGCCCTTCAGGGCATTCGTAATAAACTCACTGAAGCCGCAACCCGTTATGATCATGTGCTTCTTGACCTCGCTGCAGGCATTGACCCTTCAGTGACCATTCTTTCCCGCCATCAAGGGCGCATTCTTGTTGTGATGACAGCCGATCCAACATCGCTCACAGATGCCTATGCCTTCATAAAGCTCACGGTAGCTCGCAACCCCAAAGCCAACCTCGGCATTGTGGTGAATAATGTTGGCGGCAAGAAAGAGGGCGAAAAAGCTTATGAAGCCATCAAAAGGGCCTGCGAAGGATTTTTGAAGATTTCTCCCCCACTTCTGGCTATTATCAGGCAGGATGCCAAGGTTGTGGATGCGATCAGGTCTCAGGTTCCCCTGCTCACGCGCCACCCGGCATCAGAGGCTGCTCAGGATGTGAAAGCCCTGGCCGCCAAGCTGATAGGGAGTTAGAGCCACGCCCTTTGCTTTATAGAGGGCATCTGGAGGAAGGCATGAGTGACATTACCGGCCCACCGGTACCTCCAAACGCGATTGCACCGGTAGCCCGTGCTGCCGACCAGCCTGTTAGTGTGAATAAAGACCCACACAAAGCCCCTACTGGTGAGCAAAAAGAAAAACAGCAAAGCAAAAGCGGTACGGAGCAGAATGAGCAAGCAAAAGCTCGCGAACCTGCTGTCTCCATTTCAGCCACAGCCGCCCATCTTCATATAGGTGAGGAGCTAAAAGAGCAGGTCACGAAAATAGACGCTGAAGGCAGGCCTATCATTGTTACGGAAACGGCCACTTTCGCCCTACGGCCAGATGCTGGCCTCAGGCCTGGCGATGATGTGAAGCTGGAAATTGTGGAAGCCGGCAAAACGCTGGCGGCCGACCTGCTGGTACGCAATGGCAAAAACATAGACCCACCTATCAGGCTCAGCCTGATAGTGATTGCATTGCACGGCAAGCCTGCTTCTGAAATAACAAGAACGATAGAAACAACACAAAAACAGCAGACGGACACCACTCATTATCGCCCCCCGCAGATACAGGCAAGCTATGCCAAGCCAAACGCGCCAAGCCAAATGCCGCCAAATGAGCTGGAAACCCTAACTGCTTTGCTGAGCAACAAAGGAGGTGCAGGCCCTTTCCCCACCGCATCATCTTTACCAAGTCAGGAAGCTGCACAAACAGAAAATAACCTTTCCACCCTGCTCTCACTACAGCAGGAAATGGCTAAAGTGGGAACTGTTTCGCCACAAGCGGCACCTGATGTTGGCCTGGGTCCTGTCATTCAGGCCTTCACAGCCACCGGGGCTGAAAAACAGCTTCAGGTGATGGATGTGAGCATTAGTAACGTGCCCCCAAGTGCGGTGGCAGAGGTTCTTTCTGTTAAGGCTGTCAGCCCGGAAGAAGCAAAGGCCTATGCCTTGCCGCTCACTGCGTTTGCGGGCCCGCTGGCCAGTGTGGAAACCACCAAAGGGCTTTTCATTTTGCCACAGGCGCAAGCAGAAAACCTGCAGGGCGAGCTGGTGCGCGTTGCGGACACTATGGCCGCTTCAGCCCAACAGCAAAACACAACCGCAAACTGGGTGACCGCCAAGTTATATACAGCCGCAGGCAACCAGGCACAGGCCGTGCAAATCAATATTGCCGCTCACGCAATGGGCCAATCTGCCTCCTCCCCAAGTGTTATACAAACAGAAGTGAAAACGGTACAGACCATTCGCTCTTTCCTCACGCCAGAAGGGCCGCGATCAGACCTGAAGATACAAACTCCCTTAGGCGATATCAGCCTGACAGTTTCCAACAGTTTCCGCCCTGATGTGGGGGAGATGATTCAGATAGTTCTGCCGACCGCCCCCCAAAGCGCGGCACCGGGAGTGTTGCCAGGTGAAATCACCAGCCTACAGGCTTGGCCAGCCATGGAACAGGCCACCTCCCTGCTTTCTGCCACGACACCTGCAGGGAAAGCTCCCATGCTGGCCCATATGAGCGCAGAAGGCGGCGGCAAACTAACGAACAGCTTGCTGTTTTTCCTACACGCTGCCGGACGTGGCACACCGCAGGAGTGGGTGGGGGATGTGGCCCATGAGCAGCTGAAAGAGAAAAGTCCAAACCTGCTGAGCCTGCTAACATCTGACATTACCAAACTGATGAACAGCGCCACGGATACAAGCGGTGATTGGCGCGCCGTGCTGCTACCCTTTGATATGCGCGGGCAGGATATGCCCCTTATTGCCCTGCTGTTCGGGAACCCTCAGGCGACAGACCCTGAAAAACAGCAGAACGGCGAGCAGGCAGAGCGTGACCCGGCAGCAGAAGGCAAACGCTTTATCGTAGAAGTAAACTTTTCCATCCTCGGCAAAGTGCAACTGGATGGCCGTGTGGCAGGCCAAAGCTTTGACCTGACCTTGCGCACGGAAAACCCCATATCCACACCGCTGAAACAGGATCTTAGCCTACTGTTTGATCAAGCCCTTAGTGCCAACGCCTTCTCCGGCAAACTGAACATTGCAGAGCAAGCCTCCTTCCCCGTGCAGGTGGACGAGATATTGGCGACCCAAACAACCAGCAGCTAACTCATCCAGACTTCGCTAGAAGCTTCATAATAAGCCGAAATACAACAACATAAATTATTATATCCACCAAGCCAGCCAAGCTCACTTTTCCTTCTATCAGGTAAACTACAAGCCCAGTCAGGAAGAGATAAACTGAAGCTTTTAAAAGCCATTTCAGTATCTGACTTCGCTCCCGGGCCTTTTCTTCATCATAAGATTCTGAAGGGGGAAGGCTCACAGCTACTCCACCCCTTTATGGAGCGCTTCATGTATAGTATTCAGCGCCTGCTCAAACACGTTCACCAGATAGTCCACTTCCTTCTTTTTTATGATGAAGGGGGGGCACAGCACCAATATATTACCTACGGGGCGGGCAATCACCCCACGCGCCAGCATGGCATGGCTGATGTGTTGGCACAGGCCCATCTCCAGCGGATAGTGCGCTTTTGTTTCCTTATCCCGCACAATTTCAACACCAGCCATCAGGCCCGATGCCCGCACCTCCCCAACCATGGGATGGGAGAGCAGGCTTTCCAGCCCCTCTTTGAAATAAGGGCCAATATCCTCTTTAATGCGCGCGACCAAACCTTCCCGCTCAATAATTTCCAAATTCTTCAGTGCAACGGCACAGGCCGTGGGGTGGGCAGATGTTGTGAACCCATGGCTGAGCATATGGCTTTCCGCCTCTATCACTTCCGCGATTTCATCACTGATCACCGCAGCAGAAATAGGGATATATCCTGATGACAATCCCTTGGCGAGCGCCATCATATCTGCCTTGAAACCAAATGTTTCCTGCGCAAACCAGTGCCCTGTGCGGCCAAGGCCAGTAACCACCTCATCAGCCACCAGAAGCACCTCATGCTTGCGGCATATCCGCTCTACCTCGGGCCAATAAGTGGCGGGCGGTACAACGGCCCCCATGGTGCCCTGAATAGGTTCAGCAAAAAAGGCCGCCACATTCTCAGGTCCGGCTTCCAGAATTTTTTCTTCCACCGAGCGAGCGGCTACAAGGCCAAATTCATCCGGATTCATATCGCCGCCATGGCGATACCAGAAAGGGGCCTGTGCCTTTAAAACACGCCCCTCCGCACTCAGGCCAAAATCATCCAGCATATTATCATTGCCATTGAGCAACGTGGTGGCAATGGTGCTGCCATGATAAGAATAATCCCGTGAGATAATGAGTTTTTTCTCTGGCCTGCCTTTGCGTCGCCAATAAAGCCGGGCAAGTTTCAAAAGCGTTTCATTGGCTTCCGAGCCGGAATTAGCGAAAAAGACCTTATTCAGCCCTTCCGGCGTCAGGGCAGCTATTCGGCCTGCCAGCGCAGCCGCCTGCGGGCTGCTGATCGCGGCAAAAGCATGATAATAGCTGAGGGATTTCATGGCTTCAGCGGCTGCATCAACCATTTCCTGCCGACCATAGCCAATATTAACACAGCCAAGCCCCGCCATGGCATCCAGCAAGCGAATACCGTGTCCTGCCACATAGCAGCCCTCTGCCGCCGTCATCACAAAAGGTGGCGCCTGCATAAGGGCCTGCGGGTCCGTAAAGGGGTGAAGGTGATGGGCACGATCCAGCGCCTGCAAACGCTCCAGCGCTTTTTTTCCTTCCTCCTGATCAGCCATAAATGCCCTCCTGTGCCGATATAGTTTGATATCATCCACAGAAAGATATGACCATATGACTTTTATGGAAAAGGCCGCTATTTGCCGCGCATGGCAAGAATAGGCGAGTCTGTTTGTACTTCTTCCCTTGCAGGTGCCCGCGAACCGAGCTCGTCAAAGGCATCCTGCTCTTCTTTCGCTTCCGCGTCCTGCGCCCTTTTCAGCTCCCGCTCTTTGGCAATTTCAAAGGTTTTCAATTCACGGAAAGCTTCAGCCACCTTATCCTGCAACTCAGCTATTTCTTCCTGCTTCGCAGCTAGTTCATGCTCAAATTGCTCTTGTTTCAGGCGGACACCTTCAAGATAGTTTCCCATGGTGAGAACGGAGGCTTCGCTGGCTGTATTCGCCATTTGCAGGCTTACTTCAACATCAAGAGCTTCAATGCGGCTGATAACCTCATCTTCTTCAGATTGTAATTGCCTGAGAACACGGCGTTTTTCGTCCAGCTCCCACTTCCGCAACCGAATGATATGATCAAATCTGCTCATCTAGCCTCTAGGCAGCCCCCTGTTCCAAGACCTCACCAGCCGGTCCCATCTCCAAAATTTTCTTCAGCCGCTGATAGCCTTCATTCATTGGGGTTACATCATCTTTCCACTGGCCCAAAAATTCTTCCAGATACGGATTATAGGAGATGGCGGCATCCACATCCGGGTTACTGCCTGGCCTATAGGCACCAAGGCGGATCATTTCTTCCATGTCCGAATAGGTAGACATATATTTCTTGGCTTCCCGCACCAGCAGGTTTTCTTCATCGGAATTACAGCGTGGCATGGTCCGTGAAATTGATTTCAGCACATTAATGGCCGGATAGCGGCCCCGCTCTGCAATTGCGCGTTCCATCACAATATGGCCATCGAGAATACCGCGCACGGCATCTGCCACAGGCTCGTTATGATCATCGCCCTCCACCAGCACGGTGAACAGCCCGGTTACATTACCGGCCCCGCGTGGACCCGGCCCCGCGCGCTCAAGCAGGCGAGGCAGTTCATTAAACACCGTTGGCGTATAGCCCTTACTGGTCGGCGGCTCACCGCCCGCCAGACCAATTTCTCGCTGTGCCATGGCAAAACGGGTCACGCTATCCATCAGGCACATCACATTCGCCCCGCCATCTCGGTAATATTCTGCCAGAGTGAGCGTAAGATGCGCAGCCTGACGCCGCATGAGTGCAGATTCATCAGAAGTGGCAACCACAACAACAGAGCGTGCCAGCCCTTCTTCCCCCAGGTCATCCTCAATAAATTCCTGAACCTCGCGGCCCCGCTCGCCAATCAGGCCAATCACACTGACATCAGAAGAAGAATAACGCGCCACCATGGAAAGGAGCACGGATTTCCCAACACCGGAGCCTGCGAATATCCCCATCCGTTGCCCTTGGCAGCAGCTCACGAACGTGTTCAGCGCCCTCACACCCAAATCTATCTTGCCACCAACACGCTGTCGGTTATGCGCGGGCGGCGGGCTAGAGCGCAAAAGGCAGGGACGAGTGCCCTTACGGATAGGGCCTTTACCATCAATAGGTTCGCCAAGAGCATTCACCACACGACCAAGCCACCCGGAAGATGGGAAAACAACAGGCTCTGCCTGAGTTAAAGTGGCCTTGCAACCAACCCCAACGCCTTCAAGCGCATCATAGGGCATGGCAAGTGCCGTTTCATGACGGAAACCAACCACTTCAATGGGAACTCTGCGATAGTCACGGGTTTCGACCTCAAGCCGTGAGCCAATTGAAATGTGCTGGCCAACACCAGCAACCTCAACCAGCAACCCCCTTACACCCACTACTCGACCATATCGCCGCTCTGTCTGGATACGATCAACTTCCTGAACAAGACTAAGCACAACAACTCCTACATCCCAGCTCGCAAAGCATAATGCCCGCACAGCCTTAATTATTGGTAAAAGGTGAACGCCCTGAGGTCAAATTCCTTTCGAAAAAGAACATATTTTTCTGGACGGCAACCAATTGGGGTCAACTTGGCTGTCTTTTGGAGCCCAGACTTATGGCGTTTGTGTAAAAAAAATGGAAATTTATTGAAAATTATACAAATTTTATCCGTTTTTTATTGGACATTCAGTTAACCTTTATTAACATTAACAATATGACCAATTGTTCCAGAGTGGTCGCACAGGTGGCATTTCAGTAGTCTAGCAGACCAATGGTCAAAATTAGATCCAAGAAATAGGGGACAGCAATGCGTGTTCTGCTGATTGAAGACGATACAACAATTACCCGCAGCGTTGAGCTAATGCTTACGTCAGAGGGCTTTAATGTCTATAGCACGGATCTTGGCGAAGAAGGCCTCGATCTTGGTAAACTGTATGATTACGATATTATCCTGTTAGATTTGAACTTACCTGACATGCACGGCTATGACGTGCTCAAGAAGTTACGCACCGCCAAGGTGAATACGCCTATTCTTATCCTCTCGGGCTTGACCGAAATGGAGAATAAGGTGAAAGGCCTTGGTTTTGGGGCTGATGATTATTTGACCAAACCCTTCCATAAAGAAGAGCTTGTTGCCCGTATCCATGCCATTGTAAGGCGATCTAAGGGGCATTCACAGTCAATCATTAAAACAGGTAAGCTGGCTGTAAACCTTGATACCAAGACTGTTGAAGTGAACAGCCAGCGTGTGCACCTGACTGGCAAGGAGTACGCAATGCTTGAGCTGCTTTCTCTTAGAAAGGGAAGCACACTCACTAAAGAAATGTTCCTCAACCATCTCTATGGTGGCATTGATGAGCCTGAGCTGAAAATTATCGACGTGTTTATCTGTAAGCTTCGTAAAAAGCTGGCAGCTGCTTCCAACGGCGATAATTATATCGAAACAGTTTGGGGACGAGGTTATGTGCTGAGAAACCCCGATGAGGCTGTTGAAGCTGTCGCTTAAGCCCGACGGAGATATAGCCAGAAAGATAAAAGCATTTCTGTTTTAGGTTGATGCTCATTTCGTCACTCGCCGACTTGACCCACCGGTGTCCGGTTAAAAACATATGGCACTTCTGCAAAGCTATAAAATCTCTATGATTAAGGCTGACATTTGTGCGGGGAGACTGGGCTCTGGTCGCTTTTCCTATCGAAATTGCCCCCCTCGTCATTACCCGGCTACGACCGGGTAATCCATTGGCGTTTCCTCTGAGCAACTGCTTGAAATAGCTCGCGTTCAATGGACCCGCCGGTCAGGTGGCGTAAACGCCTGATTCACAAACGGCGAGTGACGATCTGCACTATGATCATCTGTTGAACCTCAACTGAAATACATCATTTCCAGGGTTTCAGGTTTAACCGGACACCAGTGGGTCAAGCCGCCGCATGACGAGAGAGGGTATCCTTAAGCAAAACAACTATGCGATTCATTGCAAAACCGAAACATTTTAAGGCCTATCCAAGACCCATCACTTTTTCCGCCCCTCCATCGCTCGGCACATACATACCACGCTGCCCCCTCACCGGCCTGAAGTTATCGGTAATACCAAGAACAGTTTCTGCAGCACCAAGGAACAGCGTACCATCAGGGGCCAGGGTTTTGCGCATCCGTTCCAACACGTCTTTTTTGGTTGGCTGATCAAAATAGATCAAAACATTTCGGCAATAGATGACATCAAATGACCCTAAACCACCAAAATTGCTAAGCAGGTTGAAAGGCTTGAACGTAACCATCTTACGAATGTCGTCGCTGATCTGCCACATATCCCCTTCCTGCTTGAAATATTTAATCAGCATCTGAATGGGTAGACCGCGCTGAACTTCAAACTGGCTGTACGTGCCTGCTTTGGCTTTTTCCAGAACCTGGGTACAGATATCTGTACCGACAATCTCAATTTGCCAATCACGCCATTTTACCCAGCTTTCCCGCAGCAAAATTGCAAGAGAATATGGCTCCTGTCCAGTTGAGGCCGCGGCACACCAGATACGCAGCCTTTTCCGGCTGGCTCGCGCCTGCGCCATCGCTGGTATGACATGGTTTTTAAACAGATCAAAAGGCGTGTTATCGCGGAAAAAGAAGGATTCATTCGTTGTCATCGCTTCTGTCACATCACGCATCAGGCCTTCATCACGACTAAGGCGCAACTTCTGCACAAGCGCTTCAAGCGTATCGAGACCGCGCTTGCGTGCAAGTGGTGTTAAGCGGCTTTCCAGCAAATAGGTCTTGTCTGGTGTCAACATCAAACCTGAGCGCACCTTCAATGTATTGCTTTCACTCTGTCGCTCTGCCTCCCTCTTACCAGGTAA
>JBNKGK010000109.1:0-9790 GCA_050289785.1 Kordiimonas sp. | reverse complement strand
TGGCCATTATCCATTTCTGTAAGCACACCGGAAGAAAGCATTGGCTCAAGCGCCATAAATTCTTCTCTTGTCCTCACAAAAGCCGACGGAACCCCAACTGCCTGTAGCAGGCTTTCCCATTCCTCCGCCGTTTTCTGAAGGAATGCCGTGCCAACAATCTCTTCAAGGCACGCCCGAAGCTCCGCATTCAACAAAGTACCGGAATAATCACCACTGACATTGTTAGTGTAGGCACCGGCTCTGGGTCCCAGATTGATGAACCCTGCCTCTTCAATCTGTTGCTCCACCCCCAGCACCTTGAACAGCCGCTCATTAAAATGGGGGTAAAAGGCAGCAAAGATGAAAATAACCCGATCATCTTTACAAGGGAAAAAGCCACCCGTTGGGCACATCACCAGGCGCTGAGCGTTCCTGAGCTTTTCTTCCTTCTCTTCCTTTGTATCATCTTCTGACCAAAGATAGGGCTTTAACTTTTCAGGCGTTGCCCCCACCGCAGCAACGGCAGGATTAGCCGCCCCCGACATACCCATATCTGAAAGCACTACCTCCAGAACGGTACCAACACTTGTTTCCTCGCGTGACAGAAGCGCTGCCATGACAGCAACTGCACCATTAATTGCCCCAAAGGCCGAACAATGAGGCATACCGGAATACACGGGAGGAAAACCCAGTTGCTGACGCACAAGGCTGACATCTGTATAAACACCAGCTGCTGCAGAAAGCACTCCCTCCCATGCCTGAATATGACGACGATTTTTATCTGTAGAGGCAAAACCGGGTAGAGAGAGATACACAAGGCCGGGGTTCAGTTCTTTGACACTGGCATAGTCCAGCCCAAGGCGTTTCATCACATCAGGGCGAAAATTCTCGATCAACACGTCTGCGTTTTTTATGAGGGCCAGAGCCTGTGCCTTGCCTTCCTCAGTTTTCATATTCAGTTCGAGGAGCTTTTTGTTGCGATTGAGAAGCCTATACTGCACCTCGGGAAGCTCTTTGAACTCAGGCTTAACCACCCGTATAACATCAGCTCCCTGATCTGCTAGTAACATGCCAACCATTGGGCCCGCATAATAATGGCCAAAATCTATCACGTTCAGTCCGGCAAGCGGCCCTGGATAGTCTGTCCCCGCTGTCATTTTATTCTCTTTTCTATAATCTATTTTTGGGAAGCTCGGTTATCGCGGATAGCCACATCTGCTTCAAAACACCGAGCCGCCCCAATATACATGGCAATCCCCACCGCCGAGCTTGCCATCGCGACAAACAAAGCCTGACGTAGTGCTGCCCCCCCGCTTACTCCGCCAGCGATGAAAGCATCACTCAATACGCCAACAAAATAAGGCCCCAAAGCTGCCCCGAAGAAGGTGGAACTGACCCCTACGAGGGCAAAACCTACCGCCCTGGTGCGCGCAACCATTAAATCCCCAATCACCCCTAACATGGGGGCCTGCCCCATGGTGCTACTAAAGAGTGATAAAAAGCTAAACGCGTAGGCTAGGTGCAAATCAGTCGATAGCAACATCAAAGCAGCAAAAGACACGCCAGCAATAGAAGCCACCAGCACAATCAATATTTTGCTACAACTGGTATATTTTGCCAGCCAATCTGCTGCGGCCCCGCCCAGCAACACCCCTAAAAGGCCAGCCAGCGCTGTGGATGCGCCTACAACCAAACCCACTTCCGATGCCTCTACACCATGGAACCTTTGGAAATAAGGGATAGTCCAGAAGATAAGAGCCACCGCAAAAAAAACGGAAAAACCAGTCCCAATATAGACAAAAAGCACAGTCCGGCAGCCAAAGAGCAGCCGGAAACATTCAGCATCTCTGCAGTAGAGCGATTGTACCCATGAGAAGACACAATAAAAGCCAGCGAGCAGCGCCAACCACTGTGGGCCTTTATCCGTTTCCTGGAATAAATAGCTAGCAAGTACCGTTACAAATAGTCCCAAGCCTATGTTCAGGCATAGTACTGCCCTGCCAGCCCCCTCACGCCGCAGAACCCATAGGTTGACGAGTGGCACCATGGCAGCAAATTCATCCTTTAGAATTTTTACTGGCTCAACGGCTTTGCCCTGCTCAGCTTTTTCCCGGTCAGGTTCTCTCAGAAACGCCATAAAAACTGCAAGAACAAGACCTGGCATGCCAACAGCCATAAAGGCCACTTGCCAGCCTTTCAGACCAAAAGGAGCATCGGCTGCAACAGGATAGGCAGCATACCAACTGTCGAGAATATAGCCCCCAAGGAAAACGCCAAGCCCCATCCCGATATAGGAACCGCTGTTATAAATGGCGATGGCTGTTGTGCGAAACTTGTGTGAAAAATAATCATACAAAAGAGAATTAGCCGCAGGCGTTGCACTGGCTTCACCTATTGCCACTCCAAACCGATAAACCGAAAGTGTCAGAAAGCCCTTGGCTGTTCCTGAAAGAGCAGTCAGCAAACTCCATATGCCCATACCAACGGCGATAAGCCTTGTTCGCCGCCAGCCGTCCGCTAATCTGGCAAGGGGAATACCAAAGACGGCGTAGAAAACAGCAAACGCCGTTCCATAAAGAAAACCTATATCCCCATCCGAAAGCTTCAAATCCGCTTTAATATCTTCTGCCAGAATAGACAGAATTTGCCTGTCTATCATGTTAAAAACATATACCAGCACCAAAAGGGAAAGCGCATAACGCGCATACCAGCCATCAGGCTTAAAGGCCGACCGCGCAAACTGCTCACTGGCTGGTAAATCGACTGCCTTGTTTATTGTATTTGGGTTATGAGCCATAATTCGCCATCTATCTTTTTATGATATTATGAATTGCGAAACAGGCGGAGCGGGATCGCTCCACCTGCATCATGACCAAGACCTAGAAACGATATCCGAGAGTTACCCCATATGTACGAGGGGGTAACCAGTTTACGTCACCCGCTGTAGGACTAACATTCTTGAAATTTGACACCAATTCATCCGTCAAATTCTTTCCCCAGAACGCTATACTTAGTTGTCTGTCCTCTGATTCAAAAGTCAGCCGCGCATTAACCCAGTGGTAACTGCCTTGACGTGTCTGGACATAATTCTGCGGAGTGTATTCATAGGATGTTTTATAGGTATGCTCACCTCGCAAAGTGAGCGAACCCCAGCTTCCAAGTGGCACTTCATATTGGATCCCCAAATTAGTGGACCATTTAGGCGTCCTCGTTAGCCTGTTCCCAGAGCCATCAATTGGTAAATTGCCATTCAAAGTATCCGGAAAAGCCGCTTCTGTATATACGGCGTCAAGATACGCTATATTGGCGTCTAAGCTAAACTGGTTGGTAGGACGGAGGTCTAGTTCTACCTCAACGCCTTTGATTTTAGCCTTTCCTGCATTCGCCACAAAAGGGGATGAAACCTGATTATCGCCAATTAGACGAACCGTTTGCACCTGAAGATCGGTATAATCCATCAGAAAAGCACTTAAATTCGCCCGTAACCTCTTATCAAGCATGCTTGTTTTCAGGCCAACTTCATAGCTCCACACATATTCAGGACCATATGTGTTTTGATTATTTGCCCCTCCAGCCTTGAAGCCCCGAGAAACAGTTGCATACAGCATTGCATTCTCATTTATATCATAACTGACGGAGGCTTTAGGCGTGAAGGCCCTCCAAGAGTCGTCCAGATCAGTTGTACTGGCGAGCACATTATTATAAGAAGTAGAGGCCTGAAACTTCTTTTTTTCATAGCTGTATCGTGCACCCAAGGTCACGGTAAGCTGGTCTAAAATCCGGTAACTCATTTCCCCAAAAGCAGCATAAGCCTGACCCTCCACCACTGGGGTTTCAACAAATATCAGAAAATCCGGTATAGGGAGTTCCACCTGAGAAGACGCTGACGAGTTAAAATAATTAGCACCAATAAGCCAGTTTAGCCGCCCATCTTCATTGGCCCCCAACGTGACTTCCTGCGAAAACTGCTTAAAACCGTTGTCAACCAGCAAACTGCCTCGTTCTAACTCTGTTTTATCCAGATCAAACTCTTCACTGAAACTATGTTTTCTGAACGCGGTCAGGGACGTCAATATCAGATCACCCATAACCACCTCAGCTTTGCCATGGAGGCCCCAGTCCCATTTTTCAACAGCGTCAGGATAATTATGATTAACTTCACGATCCATCGCAGACCCTATTGAGCCTCCTGCAGGAATGCCAGAACCATAATAATTCAAAGCGATATTCAAGCTGGAATCCCGCAAATAATGCGCTCCAATATCGAAAGTCATATTCTCGTTGGGCTGATAACGCAGTTTGGCTCTTATGGCCGCCATATCCAGATTATTTACATGCTCAGGAGTATAGCCCGCTCGCAATATATTTCTCGCATAACCCCGCCTATCCCCAGTAGTAAAAGAAACACGAGCCATTAACTTATCATCAATCAAGGGACCACTTATATAACCGTTTGTCTGTATAAGAGTATAATTTCCAAATGTGGCACCAGCGCCCGCTTCAAACTCTGGTGTAGGAGATTTCGTAATAATATTAACCGTTCCGCCAGTTGAGTTTCTTCCATATAGAGTCCCTTGGGGCCCTTTCATGACTTCAATTCGTTCCAGATCGAACAAGGCCGCATCAAGAGCCGTAAGTTGCGCAATATACACCCCATCGGAATGGACGGCGACACCAGCTTCACTGCCAACCGCCTGATTGTCCGTACCAATGCCCCGAATCGCAACCTGGGATTGACCATAATTATTCGAAATAGTCATGCCGGGTGACAAAAACTGGAGATCATATATATTTTGAACACCACTAGCCTGTAACTGATTTGCGCTATACGCACTTATAGTAGCAGGAATATCCTGCATACCAGCTTCGCGTCGTGTTGCCGTCACGATAATCTCTTCCAGCACAAAAGAAACATCTTCACCCGACGCGCCACCTACATGGCCTGATACAGGTGCAGACCGGCTTGGCTTTTGAACGGCACCTTCTGCATTCTCATCAACGATCAGAACGGTGGATACCCCCTGCACCTTGTATGACAAGGTGGTCCCTGCCAGAATTTCCAGCAACGCTGTTTTCGGGCTATTATTACCTACATAAGGCGATGCTTTTTGACCAGAGACCAAATCACCAGAGGCAATCACCTGCACCCCTGACTGTGCAGAAAATGCTATCAACGCTTCTTCTAAAGGCTGTGGTTTAATATCAAATACATACTGCCCCTCCAGCTCCTGTGCCTGAACCATATTCAGGCTGGCACATGCCGCATTCAGTGCAATAACTGCACTACCAATCAATAACCTTTGTTTACTTGTCATCATTCCTCTCCCACATTGTCATCCCGTTTCCAGGTGTCATCTAAACGACGCAACGGGATCAGAAAGTGGAAAATAAAATTTGATTTAACCGCCAGTATGCTCCTCATAAACGTGACCGTATGATAATCGCCCCCTCCTCCTGCTTTTCCACCGCCAGAGGAAAAACACCAGGAAGGCCGTCAAGCCATTCTTCAATCGCCTTAGGCGAGACAACACCGGAATAGCTGAACTGAGCCACCTTGTCGTCCTTCAGGCGAATATGCCCGTTAATATAGCGATTAACATCCTCAATAACATAGCGTAACGGTTCAGAGCGATAGACAAGCCGACCCTCCATCCAGGATAAAGGAAAAGCCTCTTTCACATCCCCAGATGATAACGGGCCAGCCTTACCAGACATAGTGATAGCAGATCCTGCCCCTAACCTCAGAGCGGTCCCTTCTGGTTTCCCCTTGCCCACTTTCTCAGAACGGGAAACATCGACCTTACCTTCGGTCACTGTAACAACGGTACGGTCACCAGCCACGCGAATATTAAAAGCCGTGCCAACAACCCTGATATCCCCCGAAGGAGTGGTTACGATAAAAGGCTTGGCCGCATCTGGTGCCACATCAAAATAAACCTCTCCACTACTCAGGGCCACGCGCCGCACATCACCAGAAAAATCCACCTCTATTTTGCTAGAGGCACCCACCGTTACATTTGTACCATCAAAGAGATTAACAGTCCGGTGCTCAGCACGAGCGGTCAACACAGTTGCCACAGCCTGTTTTCCGGTCAGCACTCCATATCCACCTATCATAAATTGCACAGCCCAAAACAGACCGGCAATTAAGGCAATGGATGCGGCCCACAACAGGGGGGAGCTAAATTTATGCTGTTTTTTATTCGGCAAGAAATAGGCCACCTCGGATACATGGGCCCCACTATCCTCTTTATCACTATGGAAAAGCACCTCATCCAGAGCAGGCTCAAGGCCCATATAATCCACCCGACCTGCTGCAATCCACAGCCGTTCGGCTCTTTCAAAAGCCTTTTTATGGTCAGAACTGGCATTCAACCAATCTTCCCATTGCATAAGCTCATCTTCGTGAACGTCGCCGTGGCGTAGATATTGAAACCATTCCAATGCCACGGCATCAACGGCACCATCCAACTGCTCAGGAGGGCGAATATCATTCATTTTATCTGTCATGTCCTGCTCCCTTAAAAGCATGCAGGGCCTCCAACCTCTCTTCTATATGGTCTAAAGCAGTGCTGATATAATTGCGGATAGAACGGCTGGTCACATTCATATATTTGGCAATACGGGGGTTCGCCCAACCATTTCTGCTGAGGATAAAAGCCTGCCTGCATTTAGGCGGCAGGCTGGCCACTGCATTTTTAACCGCTTCCAGCTCCTGTCTGGCCGCCAATACCCGTTCCTGACCTGGCATGGCCTGCTCATCCATAACAACCAGTTCATCTGCTACTTTGTGTCTTGTGCTTTGCCGGCGCCTGTAATCAATCGCCATATTAGCTGCCGTTCGGAAAAGGTAGGCTCTGATAACATTAATTTCCTGAGGCTTTTCCAGTTGCAGAAGTTTGACATAAACTTCCTGCGCCACATCCCTGGCTTCCTGTTCTGATGATAGCCTGACCCGCAGAAATATAAGCAGCGCTTCATTATGTTTACGAAAGACGTGCTCAACAACCTGCCGCCACTCTTCCACAGCCGCATTGGTAGCGCCCTTGATGGCACCAGGCTTTTTATTGCCAGTGTCTTCTGTCCAATGATTAACCAACACCCGCCGATCTTTGTAGCTCGCTCTCACGGATCATATCTTCCTCTGGTTAAAATACTCTATATTCCCGAATAATAAAACTTCCCTCATGACAACGACGCATGAGAACACCAAGGCGGAAAATAAAATTCTCGAAACCATCAGCAATCAACTTCACACTCAGCACCTGACTTAAATCACTACTTTACTTTCCTGATCAAGAAAGTTTTCATCAAAGCTGGCTCCGAGACCGGAAGTATCCGGAAGGTAAAGAATGCCACCGAAAACAGGGTCCCAGGTCATGCAGAGCTGGTCCCCGGATTTAGGACAGTGTGATAAGGTGGAGCCTGTATATGTCCGTCGTCAGAACATTTGTCACAGGTTGAGCACGTTATGATGTGAGTGTTTGGCTCATCATTTATTGATATTATGCCGCTTGTTGTTGATGTTGCAAGCGACGTTGTTTGATCGTGTTTTGTTTGATCCTTTCTCTTCGTTTCAAGATGGTTTCTGCCCTGCCAAAGTATGCGTCAGCAGGTGTCACATTATTGAGGCTCTCATGGTATCACTGGTTATTGTAATGGTCTACGAAGGCTTCAATTTGTGCTTTCAAATCACCGGGTAGATAATAATTCTCCAGCAGGATGCGGTTTTTCAGGGTTTGGTGCCATCTCTCAATCTTACCCTGCGTCTCTGACATCCTCCGTGCTGCCAACAACCCTGGTGTTACGGCCTTTATCTTTCCAGCCATCAACTGGCCCTAGTGCCATAGCTTCATCAGGCACTTATGCCTCCATTCCCAACTTACGCGTTATGTTCTTCAGGGGAATAGGCGACACCCCAAATATAGCCATTTACATCCTTTATTTCAGCATACCGATCCCCCCAGAAGGCATCATGAGGCTCTTTTACAATCTCAGCATTAATAGACTTAGCTTTTGCAACTATTTCATCAACATCATCAACGTAGAGATGGAATGGATGCGGAGAGTTGGGCATTACTGAATACCCTCTTGCCCATTCAATATCTTCAGGTATGAACATGATAATGTGCTGGCCATGATATTTCATAATCACATGCATAATTGTGCCATCTTCCTGATGCATGGCACTGACTTCGAAACCGAAGACTTTATTGTAAAAATCAATAGAATCTTGAGCGTGCTTCACAAGAAAGCTTGGCGTTAACCACCTAAAACCTGGCCGACGTGGGTCTGCTTTAGACATATACATCTCCTGTTATCTAGATTACCAGTGTTGATTGATTGTAGGTTCGGGCTGAAATGGAGTAGCTAATTCACTCATCAATATAATTTGTGATCAGGGCTACTCAGTAAGTAGCTCCTCAACCACTCATCCTTTTGCTTCGAAAAAATAGGTGTCCTTATTGCCCAGAGGGGGCAAATACTCATGAGCGACCTTGACTCTAATTAAACGATCAATCTGGTCGCCATCATACCCCAGTTCATTTAATATCTCTCTTGTGTGCTCACCTCGCCTAGGCGAAGGTTTGCAACGTTTATAGGATTGCTTTTCACCAATACGTACCCAAGCAGGGGCAGGCAAAATAACAGGCAAACCACTTGGGTGCTTCTCCCAACGCAAAAATTCAAGTGCGCCAAGCGCTTGCTCATCGGCTTCTTTATTATCTACAGTACGAGGGTTTAGACATAAATCTTCAACACTTAATACGGAATGACAAGCGATATCCGCATTGTTTAATGTATTGAACCAATATGACTGAGTGTGCTTAAGAAACTCTGCTTCTAATCTCTTTTCCTGGGAAGGCTCCTTTGCATTGGAAGATATTTTCCCTAAGACTACTTCCGTTAAGAGGTGCTTGTTAGCTGGTGGTACCTCAACATAAACCCAACCATCATGACACTCATACAATCTTTGATACCAACTGTTACCCAGCGCGCTTTGACCTCCAGGGTCACCCCACTCAGAATTACCATCTACATCAATCATCCAGGGAAGTTGAAAGAAACTGTTGCCTCGAACAAGAGAGGTGCGAGCCTCTCCAGCATAACCAAGGGTACGTTGCTGCCAAACTCCCAAAAGGGCAGTATAAGCAGCAGCTAACGCAGTTATGGAGTCCACAACTGAACCCTGTCCAAAATATTGAGGCCATTTTGAGGAACCAAAACGCGCCTGTATGCCAGTTTCAGCTAGTACCGTCATATCAACACCCGTCCGGCATTCCCAGTGGCCTTTCAAGCTGCCCCCCCACGCAGAAGCCTGACACGTTATAGTTTGAGGATTGGTTGCCTGAACCTGCTCATGCGTCACTCCCAAGCGAAGTGCCTTATCATCTAGTATATTATGCAGCACCACATCCGACCTAGAAATCAGGCGTTCCAAAACTTCCCTGCCCGGTGCTGTAGTAAGATCAAGAATCATACTGCGTTTGCCCATACTGGCTTCTAGGATGTGGCAAATATTCTCGGGAAAAATTGATTTGATAGGATCGACTGACGTAATCACTTCCGCACCATATTGAGCAAGGATATACCCAGCCATTGGTACAGCCATAACATTGGCAAGATCAAGAACTTTCAAACCTTGCAACAACTCTCCTTTGTCCTGAGCAGAGCGCGTAGACAATTGCTTCTTCGACAAACAATTACCAAATAATTCAGTCGCACTCTCGTAATCAATGGATATTGGCTCATCAAAGCCTTCCATCAGCATACCATTGGGTCCCGTAATATCGCTGAGACGACCAGGTGC
>JBNKGK010000108.1:0-9815 GCA_050289785.1 Kordiimonas sp. | reverse complement strand
CCGGAGCGGGAGAAGGCCTTCTTCGACCATAGCTATGGTTGTTTTGAGAAAGCCAGTGATATTGATGACCATGTGGCAGGCATCAAACAACTGGCTGAGAAATATCCCTATATGGATATGAACAGAGTCGGGGTAGCTGCCCATTCCTCTGGCGGTTCCGGGGCCATTCAGGGTATGCTCAAACACCCTGATTTCTATAAAGTTGCTACCGTGGTGTGTCACCATGACAGCCGCTTTATATCTGGTCCGATCCAGACAGATAAATATGAAGGGCTGGATGCACCCGCCCACACTTTCCCGGAGGAATATGCAGATAAGCTTCAGGGCAAGCTTCTGATGATGATAGGCCTGCAGGACATGTGCACGCTGCCAGCGGCCACCTTTCGGATGATTGAAGCGTTCCGCAAGGCGAACAAGGACTTTGACATGATCATGTTGCCGAACCAGGGGCATGAGCCCAGCTCTTATCTGATCCGCCGGGCCTGGGATTATTTTGTGCAGCATCTGATGGGGGCGACACCGCCGAAGGAGTTTAGGCTTGCTGCTCCTGAGGTCGGGGATGCGACATAATATGCTTTGGAAGATGGGGATCGACAGAAAAGCAGAAGAAGCATCAAATCAAGATAGAATTTCTGTCAGTACAGGGCTGGCTTATGCGATGCCGCTTGTCCCTGTTTTGTTGCTGGTCAATTCATTCAATGTTGTGCAGGGTATTTATGCCAAATATTATGGTCTTGCACTGACAACGATCTCGGCGGTGATGTTCACCGCCGGGCTCTTCGATGCCATTACGGATACGGCCATTGGTTATTGGTCTGACAGGCACCATGCGCGTACGGGCAGCAGGCGATCATTTGTTGTTGGGGGTATGGTGGCGGCTGTTCCCTGTGCCTGGTTTTTGTTTGTGCCGGTGACCGATGGCCTGGGCCATGTGAACCTGACATATTTCATCTTTTGGTATATGGCTTTCTATCTTGCGGTAACCTTTTTCATGATCCCCCATATGGCTTGGGCGCGTGAGCTTTCTGCCAATCCGGTGGAACGGAGCCGGGCCTTTGGCTTTCGGACATTTGGTAACTATACGGGGCTTATCCTTTATTATCTGATCCCTATGTTTCCCTTTTTTGCCACGCGGGCCATTACGCCTGAGACCATAAAATACTCGGTGCTGCTGGCAGGGGTGATGTTGTTGCCCTGTCTGTATCTGTTTCTGAAAAGGGTGCCTTCAGGGGTGCCGGTTCATGAAACGGCACATGTGCAGGAACACCCTCTTAAGGTATTACGATCACTTGCGGCAAATAAGCCTTTTCTTATCTATCTTGCTGCGTCTGTTTTTTTTGGGATTGGCATTGGTATTTTCTATGGTTTGCTTTTTATCGTTGTTGATTCCTGGCTGGGGCTGGGGGAGCATTATGTGTTCCTGTTTCTGTTCCATCTTGGTGTTGCAACAATATTGATCCAGCCGGCGGTGAAGCTGACTAACCGTTTTGGCAAACGGCGGACCTGGGCTGTTGGTGCAGGCCTCAACATATGTTTGCTGCCGATTGTTCTCCTGTTGTTAGAGGGGGGAGAGCATAGCCTTCTATTGTTGTATCTGCTTCAGTTTTTCTTGGGGGCTGCCAGTGCGGTGGTCAATGTTGCCATGCCGTCGCTGCTGACGGATGTGATCGATTATGACATGCTCAAGTCCGGGCGGGACCGCTGTGCGACCTTTTTCTCGGTGCAATCTTTTCTCAGCAAGGTCACCACCACCACCATTGGCTATCCCCTCGGCGGCTTGATCATTGGCTATTATGGTTTTAATCCGGCTAATCCTATGCATTCAGATGATACATTATTTGGTTTTGGTCTTGCTATGGGGTGGTTGCCTGCAGGGGTGTCTGTCGTTGCTTTGCTATTGGTTTTTGCTATTCCGCTTAATAGACGTCGCCGCATTATTGTTCGAAAGCGGCTCGATGTGTTGGGTGGTAGGATTAAGTGTGAGGAAAAGCGGCGGTCCGGTTAATGAGGATAGCTTCGTTGGTCTGTTCGGTTTTTCCTTGGAGGGATATCAGCAACCGCCTTCATTTCCTTGATGGCGCTGACAATTTCATCCGTATCATAGCCTTTATTAGCCAACACATAAGAGGGTCTAAACCCAGCTATCAAATCAAGGGCCTGAGTACAGTCATTGCGCTCACCTCCTGTCAGAATAAAGCGCAGGGGTCGTCCCAATCTGTCAACGCACATATGGATTTTTGTGGTCAATCCCCCTTGGGAACGCCCCAAAGTCGCACCCTGGCCCCTCTTTTCCTGTCACAGCCTGTTGATGAGCGCGAACGATTGTACTGTCAATCGTGATATAAAAATTATCAGGGTCAGCTATCAGAACAGCAAAAACCTGTTCCCATACTTTCTTTGCTGACCAGCGGGTGAAACGCTTGTGAACTGTCTTATATTTGCCATACCGCTCAGGCAAATCACACCAGCGGGCACCGCTACGTAAAACCCAGAACACACCATTGACAAATGTACGATTGTCAGTACCACTACGACCCGGATCACCAACCTTTCCCGGTAGTATCCCGCATATCCGCTTCCACTGAGCCGCTGTCAGTTCATATCGTTTGGCCATATAAGCATCCTCAAAACTCAAAAAGTCTTGAATCAAATACTCCTTATATAGTCAAATTAAATGTCGATACGCCCTAGAACCTACGCATCAGGCTGATACCATAAGTGCGAGGGGCACCTATATTTACCTGGTTCAAATTTACAGCGAGGCCTGATGTAAAGCCATGAGAGAAATATCTTTCATCCAGGATGTTCCTGGCATAAGCACCTACCTGCCAAATACCATCTTCACTCTCTATTACAGCACTTAAATTTAACAGCCCGTAAGCCCCCTGATCCACCAGATCATGATTGAAGAAATTGAAGAACATATGGCTCTGCCACTGATAATCAGCCCTCAATGTTGCGATCATGGCTTTGCCAACATTTCTGGAATATTCTGCGCCCGCATTGAATTGCAACTTTGGTGTCCGGACCAAACGATTACCAGCCAGGTCACGTACATTAATACCAGATACTGGATCAAGGGCCCCTAGCTCAGGGAACAAAGCATCCCCCGATTGAAGCTCCGTAAACTTTGCATCCAGATAAGTGCCTGCAAAATTAAACCGCACACCTTCTGCCACTAAAAACTCCGTTTCCAGTTCAAGGCCCTTGATACGTGCTCCACCCGCGTTTTGAATAGAAGGCAAAATAGACCCCTCAGAACCAAAAACATTTTGCTGCAGATTTGTGTAATCAGCATAAAACCCTGTTACAGCCAAACGTAACCTATCTTCCAATAAATCCGCCTTAAGGCCTGCTTCATAGTTCCATACGAATTCCGGATTAAAATCGTCAACTGGATTGCCAAAAGTGTTAAAACCACCGGCCTTAAAGCCACGAGCCACGTTTGCAAAAATGGTCATATCGCTATTGATATCATAATCTATAGCAACGCGGGGAGTAATTGCATTCCAACTATTACTACCGGCAAGTATGCCCAGGGGGAAACCATTAGACGCCTGCTCATCCACATATGTCTTTTTGTCATATGTATAACGAACCCCTGCCGATACTCTTAGCGCCTCTGTTAACTGATACCGTAGCTGCGTATAAGCCGAATAGCTGGTGAGGTCTTGATCTGGTGACACCTCATAAGCCGAAATGTCTGTGGGAAGGGAAACAAAAACCAAAGGTTCTTTGGCATTTTCTTTTAAATATAACCCGCCAAGGATCAAATCCAATCGATCTGTCAAATCCGCAGTTAATGTAAATTCCTGCGTAAGCTGCCAGACATCAATATTGAACTGCGGATTGGATGCCAAAGAAACCAACAAACTCTCGTAATCCGATGAGGCATTAATATCCAACGACCAATAACCCGTTGTTGAAGCCAAACTAACCGATGGTGATATATCCCAGTTTAGTTTCAGAGTTGTTCCATATTGCTCTTTTCTACCATGTTGACTCAATTCTGATTGAAATGTCAGGTTATCAAAATCCGGCGCAGGGACATCGAAAACCTCTTCGGGTGATGGCTGATCTGCCCTCACCTTACCCCTTGAATAAGCTCCTTGTGGGGTAGATTTATCGAGAACACCTTCAAAGATCAGATGAGCTTCCAGTGTATCAGAAAAGCGCGCAAGAAAATAAGCCCTGGCATGAACTTGCCGCCTGTCTTCCTCTTCCTCATTTAGGTATGTATTTTTCAGCCAGCCATCTGCATTATCCGTACTGAAGGCAAACCTTCCCAGCAAAACATCATCGACAATAGGGCCACTCACATACCCCTCAGTTGCAAATCTTTTATAAGACCCCAGAGTAGCCTTTATTTGCCCTTCAAATTCATCTGTAGGCTTGTTGGAATATACATTGATCCCTCCGCCGGTTGCGTTTCTACCACTTATTGTTCCCTGAGGGCCACGCAACAATTCCACACGCTGCACATCCATAAACGAAGCATCAAAAAACATGTTACGGCCAAAAACAACACCATCTTGTGAGATGGCAACACCAGATTCTCCACCAATGCTTGGAACCTCGGATCCAATACCCCGTACAGAAACAAAAGTGTTACCCGTATAGCCGCCGCCCACCTGCAGACTAGGTGCAATCTGTTGCAGGGAATAAACACCCTCAACACCTGCACTTTTCATTTTTTCACCAGAAAATGCAGAAATGGCAATTGGTAAATCCTGCAAGCTTTCCGCTCTCTTTTCCGCAGTTACGATAATTTCCTCTAACACGAAACTGGTTCTGGAAGAACTATCCGCATCATCGGCACCGCCGGGCTCGGCCAAACTGGCATCTGACGTGTTGCGCGCCCCTTCTGCCGGGCGGATTGTCACGGTATTTTCATCCGTAAACACAAAATCAAGGCCAGATCCCATAAGCATCGCCTTAAGGGCTTCTTTCAGCTCATAATCCCCTTTAACAGCCTTTGTAGTGCGCCCTTCCACCGTTGCAGGGAAATACAGGAACTGCACACCTGTCTGGCTGGCCAGCTCACTCAGGGCCTGCCCGACAGGCTGAGCCTCCATATCCAGTTGGCGGGCCTGCGCCCCACCTGCAGCCATAACAACAGCTACCATGGCCGCCCCTGCCATCAACTCTTTTCTTGTGTGTTTGAAGACTGATTTCAACATGCTTTTCCTCCCTGATGGATGGCCAAATAACGCTACAGCGCTTTAGCCATTTCCCTTTGCGATAGCAGCGCTTTCCCAGCGCTGTTCATGAGGACGCATCAGAACCATCAGAACCCTACCCCATTTCCCTTAAAAAAATTTAACCAACTGTTTTATCTTATTTATTTCGGCTTTATTCTGCCATCATCAATGTAACGGATTGGCCACTTTCCATGGCTCGCACAGCCCCCATATTTTTTAGCGCCGTTATAAAATCATCCGTTTCATCGACATTGAAAGAGCCTGTCACCCTAAGCACCTTCAGCTCAGGGTCTGCCAGCTCTATGGGAATACGCCGATACCGGTTCACCTCAGCAACGGCCTCTGCCAGCCTTTCATTCTGAAAAATAACTCTCCCCCGCCGCCAGGCTGTCAGCCTTTCCACATCGGCTTTGGCTAGCCGCGTTGGGACCGTGCCAGCACCGAAACGTATCAGTTCATCCTGCACCAACACCTCTTTGAGCAAACCACCCTTGGCTGCAGCTACATCACTTTTGACCTGCACCTTGCCATCAAGTACGGCAACGGTGATATCGGCCAATTCCATGCGGATGTTAAAGCGGGTTCCCAGCGCCTCCACCGTTCCATCCCCTACCTGAACCACAAAGGGGCGCTTTTTATCTTTGGCCACATCAAAAAAGGCCTCGCCGCGCTCCAGCCGCAACAGACGAAAAGTATCTGTCAGATGTACATCAAGTTCCGTATCACCATTCAGCTTAACGGAAGAGCCATCCGCCAGACGGATCGCCCTTTGTTCATAAGCCGCCGTTTCAAAGGTGGTTTGGTTCCACGGGTATAAAAAAAGGCTCAAACCCGCGACACATAAGAGAGAAACTGCCCAGGCGAGACCGCCCACCGCCCGCCGCCCAGTGCGCCTCGTCGCCCCCCAAGGCATTTCCGTTCGGCTATTTTGTACAGTCTGCTGCGCTGAGGCTGCTGTGTGCCACGCGGGGGCGTTTTGCCACACCAGTGAAGAAGCCTCATAAGCTTTTTGATGAGCTGGATCTTCCTCCAGCCATGAAGCGAAGCCTTCCAGTGTATGGTCATCCACCTCGTCACCCCCAAGAGCAACGACCCAAGCATCAGCTTCCTGCAGAACCCTGGCTTTACGTCTCTCTTCAGTTCTTTTTTTCATCCATTTTTCTATGGCTATCATGGCAATCACACTTTCAAGTCCGCAATCACATCACTCAGCCGCTTCCTGCAATGCGAAAGCGCCTGAGTCATATGCTTTTCTACCATTTTTGTGGATATCCCCATCTTATCGGCGATTTCCCGATAACTGAGTTGACGCATTTTATGCAACACAAAAACCTGCTTGCGTTTGGTCGGCATTTCATCAATAGCGTCAGAGAAACGAGCGTACCACTCCCTGGAAATTGCCTGCACCTCGGGGGATGGGGTAGCGCTGGGCACCTCAAAAATGGCTTTATCATCCAAAGGCTGAGCCCTTCGCACTGCCTTTCTACGCTGAAAATCAATCGCCAGATTACGGGCCATCTTGAACAGGAAAGCCCGTTCATCCTTGATGCAGTCTTCTATCTTTATCTCACTCAGACGCAGATAAACTTCCTGCAAAACATCCTCAGCATCAGCCTCTCCCTTCAGGCGATTGATCAGAAAAAGGCGCAGCACAGGCCTCAGCTCCATAAACATGGAAACCACAGCTTGTGAAGGGCATGTCTTAACCCTTGAGATCGCCTTTTCTCCATCCAGCATCGATGCATTTCCTTCATAATACTACACGATACGGAAAGAAGACGCACCAGCCCTTACGGCACCCTACCTTTTTTTTAAAAGCTTACAAAAAAAGTCAGCTTTTCACTAGACACTTGAAAATCATAGGCTACATAAGACTGTCATAAGTCCATTATGAGGCTGTTGTTCTATATAATAAAATGGTTTGACAAGAATTATGGATGCTAAAAATTTCCCCCAGATTTGGGTTGATCTCGTAAATGCAGGAAAATTGGAAGATATTCTGAAACTGTATAATGAAAAATCAACTCTGATGCCGACTTTCTCGCCCCATACCATCAGAACGCAAGAAGGCTTGAGGAATTATTTCACTCAATTAGGGTCACGAGATGGGCTGAACGTAAGCCTGCATGCCAATACGGTTTCTGAAGAAAAACTTGGGGAAACCGCTTATTTATTCAATGGTATTTATACATTCCGGTTTAAAGTAGATGATACGCTTCTGACCTTTGAATCCCGGTTTACCTTTGTGCTGGACACGGCTTACGAAAGCCCGGTGCTACATCACCATTCCTCACAAATCCCCCGTACACTAAGCTAAGCCAACAAAAAAAGCCGCCTGTTTGAACATAGGCGGCTTTTTACGCTTTTTAATGCTTACTTAGCGGGCTGTTCGGGCTCTGGCGCCTCTACCGCAATAATAAAGTCAATATCAACCACGCCTTCGCGCAGTTTCTTTGCTTCCTGATAGCCATCAGAATACCAGAAATCCATCATAGCCTGCTTGGACGGAAATGATTCAATAATCACTGCCCCTTCATTCGGCCACTCACCTTCCATCAAAATCGGCTTTGCTGTTCTGCCAAGCACTTGAATACCTGCGGCTCGCGCCAAAGGCCCTGCCGCATCAGCATAAGGCTTGATCGCCTCATCGGGCTGCAACATCTTCACGCCACCGACAATCATATAAACAGGACGCTCTGCTGATTTTTCTGCCTCAGCCGTTGATGCTTCTTTTTCTTTGCTACCGTCAGGTTGCATAAAGTGAGACACACCAAAACCAATCACAAAGGCCGCAGCCAGCCCGATAAGAGAACCTAATCCACTCGCCATCTTTTTTCTCCCTTTCCCAAATGTGAGGCCTTAGCAATAACAGGTGGACCCGCTGACGAAAAGAAAAAAGACGAACGCTCGTTCACCCTTACCTTTTTCTGACCTCAGGATAACAAAAGGCCTCCCCTCGACAGGGAAGGCCTGATGATTTTATTTTAACCTGCGTTAAAACTTGTACGCGAGGCTAACGCCATACATACGTGGCTCACCCAGCACCCCAAGCGTTGACGTATTCACAGTAGATTGGGAAACAATATATCTCTCATCCAACACATTACGAGCAGAAGCCGCTAGCTGCCAACGGCCATCTTCAGTTTCTAATGCCGCATAGAGATTAAGCAGCCCATAGGCATCATGTGCCACAGTATCATAGTTGAAAATATCGTATTTCTGATGGTCCTGCCACTGATAGTCCGCCCGTAAAACGAGATTCAGGTCAGCACCAACAGGGGCCGTATATTCACCAGCTACATTAAACTGCCACTTAGGCGCCTTAGGAATACGATGACCTGATAAATCCCTTACATTGGTAACAGGATCATTCAATTCTGTTAAAATAGGATCATTGGCTAGAAACTCATCAAAAGTCGCATCAAGCCATGTACCCGCTGCTGTGAATTTCAAGCCATCTGTTACCTGAGCTTCCAGCTCTATCTCTATCCCTTTGATAGTTGCAGAAGCTGCATTTTCCACATTCAAATTTGAAAGGCCTGAATCAATCTGACGACGAACGCTGGCCTGAAAATTAGTATAGTCCATATAAAAGCCAGCCACGGCGCTGCGTAAACGGCCATCCATCCAGTAATTTTTCATCCCAAGCTCGTAGCTCCAGATATATTCCGGATCAAATTCATCTGAACCGCCACCTGGGCCTGTGCCAAACGTATTATAGCCACCAGCTTTATAACCTTTGGAGACACTGGCGTAGATTGTTGTGTCATCCGATGACATATAATCCACCGCAAAACGAGGCGTAAACGACCCCCAGGTTGCTTCCCCGGTTCTCACATATGCAATATCACCCGTATTTCTGTTTTCCCGAGTTGTTGTATAATCCTTTTGGTCACTAGTGTAACGCGCCCCAACAGTAAACCGGAGTTTATCCGTCACACGATACCGCCACTGAGTATAAACCGCATAGGAGTTGAGTTCTTGTTCCGGGAGCAACACTATGGAACCAGAAAAAATCGAAAAGACCGGCAAAGCCACATCAATTGGTTCATCTGATTTTGAATTGATATAAAGGCCGCCTAAAATGACATCCAGTTTATCTGTCAGGTCAGCTGTATAGGTCAACTCCTGCGACACCTGCTTTGTATTGATGTCAAGAAATGGAAAATGCTCATAGCTGGCACCACTACCTTCAAACTCTTCATCCCGGATATCCCAATCCATTTGGGCAAAGCCTGTGGTCGAGGTAAGGCGAGAGTTTTCGTTGATATCCCAGGTTAGCCTCAAGATACTTTTATATTTCTTTTGATCGGCCCGTGTGGCGTTATCCGCTAGAAATTTCAGGTTTTCCAAATCATTCTGTTCGGCTCCCAAGCGTTCTGAGATTGATGGCGTGTCAGTACGCGCACGCCCCGTTTCCACATTATGAACATCAAAACCTCTGTCACGTTGCATTTCCAGAATGAGATAAGCTTCAACAGTCTCGCTAAGAGGGGCAAGAAATGATGCCCGCGCTTGCACTTTGTTCCTGTTATTAGCCATTTCATCCAGCAATGTATTTTCCAACCAGCCACTATTCTGGTCTGTGCGGAATGCCAAGCGACCTAAGACTTC
>JBNKGK010000107.1:0-9930 GCA_050289785.1 Kordiimonas sp. | reverse complement strand
TTGTGCTCTACCCCTGAGCTACGCCCGCTCGGCAGTGATGCTTTTCAGCATCGGGGTATGCAGCGGCAACGCCGCTTGCGTGGCGCGGATAATAGCCATCCGCTTTTCCATTGCAATAGTTATTTTCACTTTAGTGTCATTTTTTTCGCAAGCCTTTTTGCCATGCGTTTAGCTTGTGTTAAATCTCAATTCTCTCTAGGGTCTGGCAAGCTAAACGGCCACAGGGTAAAGCAGAGTAAAAGCGAGAGATAAGGATTATGGAAGAATTGATCGGCAGCGGCGCAAACGGCACAGCTGAGGGCCTTATTAAAGACTCAGATATCAGCACTTTTGCAGATGATGTGATTCAGGCCTCGCAGCAGGTGCCTGTGATTGTGGATTTCTGGGCAGACTGGTGTGGCCCCTGCAAGCAGCTGACGCCTATGCTGGAACAGGCCGTGATGGAAGCCGGGGGGGCCGTGAAGCTGGTGAAGGTGAATGCCGACCAGAACAAAACCCTGTGCGCGCAAATGCAGGTGCAAAGCCTGCCCACTGTGCTGGCCTTCTGGCAGGGTCGCCCTGTGGATGGCTTTCAGGGCGCCGTGCCTGCCTCACAGCTGAAAACATTTATTGACCGCCTTGTGCAAGCCGCAGGCGGCGGGGTGGAAGAGGACCCGCTGGCCGGCGCGCTCGCACAGGCGGATGAACTGTTTGACGCTGGTGAAATTGAACAGGCCGCCCATATTTACCAGCAAATCGTGCAGCATGATAACAGCTATACAGGCGCCTTGCTCGGCCTGGCTGACGCTGCCCTGAAGCTGGACCAGCAAGATCAGGTGGAACCCATTCTTGCCAGCATTAATGAAGACGAGGTGGAAGATGCCAAACAGAAAGAACGGCTGGCACGCATAAAAACAGCGCTTTCCCTCGCGGCGGAAGCCAAGAATGCGGGTGACCCCGCCGCCCTGCAGGCACAGATAGATACCAATCCGCAGGATCATGAGGCCCGCTACAAACTGGCACTTAGCCATCAGGCACGAGGCGATATGCCCGCCGCCGCCGAAGCGCTGCTGGGCATTATTATGCGCGAGCGCGAGTGGAACGAAGATGCCGCGAGAAAACAACTCCTGAAGCTGTTTGAAGCCGCAGGGCCCACTGACCCATTTACAATTAAATACCGCAGGCGGCTTTCCTCCGTCTTATTCAGCTAAGGTGGACGAGGAGAAACATATACAGACCCTGCCGGAAACCATGCCTGTTTTTCCGCTGTCGGGGGCCATCTTGCTGCCCGGCAGCAACCTGCCCCTGACTATTTTCGAGCCCCGCTACCTGCAAATGGTGAAAGACGCCAAAGCAGGCAGTGGTATGATTGGCATGATCCAACCCACTGTTTCGGAGCATGAAGACCGCACGCCCCCGCTTTACACCACTGGTGGGGCAGGTGTGCTGAGCTCTGTTCAGGAAACAAAGGATGGCCGCTTGCTGATCAATCTGAAGGGAATTTCCCGCTTCCTGATTAAACAGGAACTAGATGTAACCACCCCATACAGGCAGGTGGTGGCTGACTGGGCCCCTTTCATCGGTGATCAAGAAGAAACGCTGGAGCTTTTAAGCGCGGGTGACAAAGAAAATCTGTTAAACAGCTTGAAGGCCTATCTGGCCACACAGCAGCTGCAAGCCGATTATACCGCCATTACCAGCGCGCCTGATTCGGTGCTTGTCAACACACTCGCCATGACATTTCCCTTCAGCACAGCTGAAAAGCAAGGCCTTTTGGAGACAGAAACATTGAACGAGCGGTGCCAGCTTCTGCGCGACATCCTGGCCATGGCAAGCGCCGCCACAAATCAGGGCGCGCCGGAAACCCGTCATTAATTGAGGACAAGAAAATGCCTACACAAAAACGCAGCGGCACAGACCCCAAGCTACTGGAAATTCTGGTCTGCCCCATTACCCACACAACACTGGAATATAATGCCGAAGCGCAGGAACTGATTAGCAAAGCCGCGAAGCTGGCTTTCCCCATCCGCGACGGCATCCCCATTTTGCTCGCCGATGAAGCCCGCGAGCTAGAGGGTTAACAACTGCCAGGGATTATTCACTTCTATACATAAGCCAACTTGTCATTCAGTTTATTTTCAATCATTCTTTTTAGCACCGAACTAAGGGAAGCCCGCGCTTTAGGCACCATCTGCTCACCCCGCTGTCTCCATACGTCTCCATGTTCCCCAAAAGTTGCCGTTCGAAAGGTGTCCGTGCCTTCAGATAGAAAGCGGCATAAATGTCGCAGCTTGTTCTGGTTGATCCTATTCACGCGCCAGCTCTCTGACCCCTTGCCCTTTTTCACAAATTCAGTGGGGTGAGTAATAATAACAACCGGCGAAATTTGATAAGCAGCAGCATAGTACAGCAATTGCTTAATCTCCTGTATGGAGCTGCCTGTTATGGAGAGCATACTGTTTTTACTTAAATTTTTATACTGAAACACAGAATAGCTGAAAACAGGAAGCTCCAGAACACCCTCTATGAATTTTCGGCCCGCATATATGTGTAGGTCAGGATCGTCCGGCAACGCATATCCCGCACCAATATTGGACGCAAGTGTCAATCCCGCCTTGGCCATGGCCTTATAAACATTCATATCTGCGCTCAGATTTCCGGTTCTAAGTGCCTGTACTGAGGGTGCCCCCCATTCTTTCAATATAGAGACACCAGATTCTATCATATCCTGTAATTCTTCAATCGGTATCCCCGCGCATTGATCATTAGGGTGTGCCCCCAATACAGTTTCTGGCCAATTAGGCTGCTTGAACACCGACCAGCAAGGGTGCAAATGCAGTTGCACATCCTGCCTAGCTGACAATAATCGCTCTGTTACATTGCCCATTGCATCATTGAAATAAGCCGTGTTCATTGTTTCAACAAAGAAAGTAGCTCTTTGGTTATAATCATTTAGAGTATTCAAAATGAAATTGAGGCCCTGTTCTTCACCCTTCACAGGGCACAGAACATGATCAAGCCCCACGGGCGCTCGGCTTTCAGGCTCGCCAAAGGTTCCCGCAATATCAAATTCGACATCAACGGTCAGGCACACATCAATTGGCATTGCTCTTCACCCCCAAAGCAACAAACCATAAATATTCAATTATTAAATTTAACTATACAGTTTTTAGGGGAAAAACAAGATCGCTTTTAAGTAGAGCTGACACACATATTACGGATGCCGCACTAACACAGAGCCTTTTGTCTGAACAGAAGGTCTGTGTTAGTTATAAAACGGAGGGATTTGGGATGAAGACCCTTGGGCGGCTAATGAACCCGGAGAACTAAGCCGTTCTGGTGAGCATGGGGCCGAGGGGTTTGCCGCCAAAGATATGGATATGCAGGTGAGGCACTTCCTGGTGGGCGTTCACACCTGCATTCGCGAGGATGCGGTAGCCCGGCTCCACCAGTTCCAGCTCTTCTGCCACCTTGCCAACAGCCCGGAAAAAGCCGGTGATCAGATCAGCAGGCGCACTGGCGGTGAAATCCGCCATGGAGACGTACTCGCCTTTCGGGATCACCAGCACATGCACAGGCGCCTGCGGGTTAATATCATGAAAAGCCAGGGCAAAATCATCCTCATACACCTTCTTGCAGGGTATTTCACCGCGCAGAATTTTGGCAAAAATATTGTTGGTGTCATAAGCCATGATAATGCCCTCTTATTTTAAAGAATAAATTTGGATAGATCAGTTTCTGTGGCTACATCACCAATATGCTCGCGCACATAAGCCACATCCACCTTCACTGTTTCACCAGACCTATCACTTGCGTTGAAGGAAATTTCCTCCAGTACTTTTTCAAGCACCGTATGCAGGCGCCGCGCACCAATATTTTCCACCGTTTCATTGAAATGAGCGGAAAGGCGGGCGATCTCATCAATGCCATCATCGGTGAAATCAAGCGTGATTTCCTCTGTCGCCAGCAGCGCCACATATTGCCGGATAAGGCTGTAATCAGGTTCGGTCAGAATACGAATAAAATCCGCTTCCGTAAGCGCGTCCAGCTCCACGCGGATCGGCAAGCGGCCCTGCAGTTCCGGCAGCAGATCAGCCGGTTTTGCCAGGTGAAAAGCGCCGGAAGCGATAAACAGAATATGGTCTGTTTTAATCGCCCCATATTTGGTGGAAACCGTGGTGCCTTCAATCAGCGGCAGCAAGTCACGCTGCACACCTTCCCGGCTTACATCACCGCCGCGCATATCCTGCCGCGCACATATTTTATCAATTTCATCAATGAAAACAATGCCGTGTTCTTCCACAAGCGCGATGGCTTCGCGGGTGCTGGCTTCTTCATCCACCAGTTTATCCGCTTCTTCGCCCATCAGCACATCATAGGCATCCTTCACCTTCAGGCGTTTTTTGACCGTGCGGCCCCCAAGCGCCTTGCCGAACATATCACCCAGGTTGATCATGCCCACGCTGGCACCCGGCATGCCCGGCACATCAAACTGCGGGAAAGGGCTGGAGGTGTCAGCGATCTCAAGCTCAACCTCTTTGTCCGCCAATTCGCCTTCACGCAGCATTTTGCGGAACTTCTGGCGCGTCGCATCGCTTGAGCCCGGCCCCACGAGGCCATCCAATATGCGCTCTTCCGCCTGAATTTCAGCCTTCGCTGCCACTTCAGTGCGCTTCTTCTCTTTCACCAGCAAAAGGGCGCTTTCGATCAGATCACGGATAATCTGCTCCACATCGCGGCCCACATAACCCACTTCGGTAAATTTGGTGGCTTCCACTTTAATAAACGGTGCTTCTGCCAGCTTGGCAAGACGGCGGGAAATTTCCGTTTTACCCACACCGGTTGGGCCAATCATCAGAATATTTTTTGGCAGCACTTCATCGCGCATCTGGCCATCCAGCTGCTGGCGCCGCCAGCGGTTCCTCAGCGCAACGGCCACAGCCCTTTTGGCATCTTTCTGGCCGATAATAAAACGATCAAGCTCTGAAACAATTTCCCGAGGGGAAAAGCTGGTCATAAATTACTCCTCACTCTCGCTGAGTGTTTCAATAACAACATTTTCATTAGTATAAACACAAATATCAGCGGCAATTTTCATGGCTTTGCGGGCAATCTCTTCCGCGCTTAACTTCTGATCATAAAGTGCGCGGCCTGCCGCCAGCGCATAATTGCCACCAGAGCCGATGGCCACAACACCTGTTTCAGGTTCCAGCACATCACCGTTACCCGTGACAACAAGGCTGGTTTCCTTATCCACAACAATCATCATCGCCTGCAACTGGCGCAGATATTTATCTGTACGCCAATCTTTCGCCAGCTCCACACAGGCGCGGGCAAGCTGGCCCGGATGGCGCTCAAGTTTGGCTTCCAATCGTTCAAACAGCGTGAAAGCATCGGCCGTGGCCCCAGCAAAACCGGCAATCACTTTGCCACCAGAAAGGTGCCGCACCTTGCGGGCATTTGATTTCATCACTGTGTCGCCCACAGAGACCTGGCCATCCCCGACAATCACCACTTTGCCATCCTTACGCACACTGCAGATGGTTGTGGCATGCCATGAAGGAAGGTCATTATTGAACTGTGTCATAAGAAAACAGGCTTTCTTTTTATTTCCACTTTCCTGCAAGCATATATGCAGCTAAGGCCATTGTTACAAGCTTGTTTGCAGAAATGCCGCATAAATCCTTGCCTAAAGTGCCCATAAACCCTAAACGCTCTTTGAACCGGATGGCAATGTGATATATGTTGCCACGGCTGAACAAAATCGTGAAAAAGTCCCTCACCTATAGCTCGGTGTACTTTTTCCCGAAAAACTGTTTATCTGCTTTTCAGATATATACCTGAAAAGCCCTGAAGAGATTTGGTTAAACAGGTGAAGAACCGCTTCAAACCTGTTTAATGCCGTATAGAGAATGAAGAAAAGTACACTGAGTAAAACGAAGGACTTTTCTTCAAGGCGTTCTAAGGAGTTATCGGATGCGCACCGCAGCCTTTGAAAGGAAAACCAAGGAAACGGAAATTTCCGTGGAACTGAACCTGGATGGAACCGGCGTTTATAACGTCGAAACCGGGATTGGTTTTCTTGATCATATGCTGGAACAGCTTTCCCGCCACTCCCTGATGGACCTGACGGTGAAAGCTAAGGGTGACCTGCACATTGATGGCCACCACACGACAGAGGATTGCGGCATCGTGATCGGCAAAGCCATCAAACAGGCACTGGGTGATATGAAAGGCATCACGCGTTATGCGAATGCCTATATCCCGATGGATGAGACGCTTAGCCGAGCCGCCATTGACATTTCCGGCAGGCCTTTCCTTGTGTGGAATGTGGATTTCCCGCGCCAGAAAATTGGTGAGATGGACACGGAGCTTTTTGAAGAGTTCTTCCGTGCCTTTGCGTTCGCCGCAGGGGTGACATTGCATATCGAAAACCTATATGGCACCAACAGCCACCACATTATTGAAAGTTGTTTCAAAGCTGTGGCACGCGCGCTGCGGGCGGCTGTGGAAACAGACCCAAGAAAAGCGGATGCCGTGCCTTCCACCAAAGGCACCCTTGGTGGCAGCCTTTAACGGTTTATGGAGTTTCAAGTATGAGTGAAACCGTCGCCATTATTGATTATGGCTCGGGCAACCTGAGGTCTGCAGAAAAAGCCGTGGCACGCGCTGCGGCCGAGGCGGGCCTCGCTGCAACTGTTGTGGTGACTGCTGATCCGGATGTGGTGGCAAAAGCTGACAGGGTGATTTTGCCTGGTGTAGGTGCTTTTGCTGATTGCAGACGCGGCCTTCTGGCAATTGATGGCATGAAAGCCGCCATCAAAACCGCGGTGCGGGAAAGGGGACAGCCCTTCCTCGGCATCTGTGTGGGCATGCAACTGATGGCGACAGAAGGGCACGAGCACGGCATACACCAGGGCATGGGCTGGATAGACGGTGTGGTGGAAAAAATGGAACCCACCGATGCGAACCTGAAAATCCCCCATATGGGCTGGAACGATATCCGCCTCACAGCGGCCGGGCAGGCACACCCTGTAACCAAGGTGTTTGAGCCTGAAGATCACACCTATTTTGTTCACAGCTACCATATGAAAGTGGCAGACGATGCCACTTTGCTGGCACAAACTGATTACGGCATGCCAGTAACCGCTATTGTGGGCAAGGATAATATGATTGGTACCCAGTTCCACCCCGAAAAAAGCCAGCGGGTGGGCCTGAAGTTTTTACGTGCGTTTCTGGAGTGGCAGCCATGATTACTTTATACCCCGCCATTGACCTGAAGGATGGCAACTGTGTACGGCTGTTCAAGGGTGATATGAACGCGGCTACCGTTTTCAACAGTGACCCGGCTGCACAAGCAGCAGAGTTTGTAAAAGCGGGTTGCCGCTGGCTGCATCTGGTGGATCTGAACGGGGCCTTTGCCGGTGAGCCGGTGAACGCGGCACCTGTTGAGGCTATCTTAAAGGCCGTGGATGTGCCCGTGCAGCTTGGTGGTGGCATCCGCGATATCGTCACGATGGAACGCTGGCTGGACGCTGGCATTTCCCGCCTGATTCTGGGTACCCTGGCCGTGAAGAACCCTGCGTTGGTGAAAGAAGCCTGTAAGCTTTTCCCCGGCAAGATTGCCGTGGGTATTGATGCCAAGGCTGGCATGGTGGCCGTGGAAGGCTGGGCCGAAGCCAGCGAGCTTGAAGTGACAGAACTGGCAAGACAATTTGAAGATGCGGGCGTGGCCGCCATTATCCACACAGATATTGACAGGGACGGCACGCTAACGGGCGTGAATGCAGAAGCCTCTGCCGAACTGGCAGCTGCTGTTTCCATTCCTGTTATCGCCTCTGGCGGCGTGAAAGACCTGGAAGATATCAAGCGCGTAGCCGCGACCGGCACCCTTGAAGGCGTTATCACAGGCCGTGCCATATATGATGGCGGGATGGATCTGAAAGCCGCTCTTGCCATCGCAGCGGGAGACGCCTGATGCTGAAAGCACGGATCATCCCCTGCCTTGACGTGAAAGACGGCCGCGTAGTGAAAGGCGTGAATTTCGTGAACCTGGTGGACGCGGGCGACCCGGTGGAGCAAGCCCGCGTGTATGATGCCGCTGGAGCAGACGAGCTTACTTTTCTGGATATCACGGCCAGCCATGAGCGGCGGGATATTCTGTTAGATGTGGTGCAACGCACCGCAGAAGCCTGCTTCATGCCCCTGACCGTAGGTGGCGGTGTTCGTACGGAAGACGATGTGCGCAAGCTGCTGCTGGCCGGCGCTGACAAGGTTTCCGTGATGACAGCAGCGGTGAACAACCCGCCCCTGATTGGTGAACTTTCAGAGAAATTCGGGGCCCAGTGTATTGTAGTAGCTGTGGACGCCAAGGAAGTTGCGCCGCACAAATGGGAAATTTTCACCCATGGTGGCCGCACCGCTACAGGCATTGACGCCGTGGCCTATGCCAAAGAGGCCGCCAGACTGGGTGCAGGGGAAATTCTGCTCACCAGCATGGACCGGGACGGCACACGCGAAGGCTTTAATATTGAGCTGACCCGCGCCATTGCAGAGGCGGTACCCATTCCAGTGATTGCATCAGGCGGTGTGGGCACTCTGGATCATCTGGTGGAAGGCGTGCGCGATGGCCATGCTTCTGCTGTGCTGGCTGCCTCCATCTTCCATTTTGGGGATTATTCCATTGCGGAAGCCAAGGCTCATATGGCACAAAATGGTGTCGCCATGCGGGAGAAATTCTGATGAGTGAAACCCTGAAGACATTAGAAGCCCTGGAAGCTGTTCTTTCCGCCCGCAAGGATGCTGATCCTTCAAAAAGTTATGTTGCGCAACTTTATAAAAAAGGCGCGAAGAAGGTTGCCCAGAAAGTAGGCGAAGAAGCCGTGGAAACCGCCATGGCTGTAGCGGCGGACGATAATGCTGAAATCATCACGGAAAGCGCTGACCTATTGTTTCACCTGATGGTGTTATTGCAGGCCCGCGGCCTTTCCCTCGCGGATGTGGTGGCAGAACTGGCGCGCCGCGAAGGCCTCTCCGGCCTTGAAGAAAAAGCCCAGCGCGGAGGCAACTAACGGCATGGCCTCTGGCCTGAAAACACTTATCCCCTTTCTTTTATGGGCAGTCCCTCTTTCTGCCAATGATACCTTTAGCCTGACATGGCCCCTTGACTGCGAACCTGGCAAAAACTGCTGGATTACCCGCTTTGTGGACAGAAGCCCCAGCGGCGAGCGGCTGGACCACGCCTGTGGTACCCGCACACAGGAGGGCCACAAAGGCACAGATATCAGCCTCGCCAATATGGGCGTGATGGAAAAGGGTGTTGCCGTGCTCACGGATGCTGATGGCATTGTCACCCGATTGCGGAATTCAGAACCTGATATATCAATCAGGCAGCGCGGAGTAGACGCCGTAAAAGGCAAGGACTGCGGCAATGGGCTGGTCATCAATCACGGAAACGGGTGGGAAAGCCAGTATTGCCACCTGAAAAAAGACAGCCTGACCGTGAAACAGGGCGACAGTGTTAAAGCGGGTGATACCTTGGCCAAGGTTGGGCTTTCCGGCCAAACAGAATATCCCCACCTACATATCACCCTCAGGCATAATGGGGTGATTACGGACCCGTTTGATGGTGGCCAGTTCCAAAAGGGATGCAAAAGCTCAGAAGAAAAGGCCTTATGGCAAGTAAAGCTACCCTACAAACCTTTTGAGGTCATACCACCGCAACTCACCGTGACCCCACCCACCCGTGAAACTGTGTGGAACGCAGCACCAACCATTATAAAGGCAAGCGCTCCAGCCCTTATTCTAACCGCCAAAGCCTTCCATGCCCGTGAAGGTGATCTGTGGCATGTTGTGATCCGCGACCCTAAAGGGGGAATCTTTGTAAAAAAGAAAATCCGACAGAAGAAAAACAACCAGTTCAGCTATAAATATATTGGGCGGCGCAAACCC
>JBNKGK010000106.1:0-10072 GCA_050289785.1 Kordiimonas sp. | reverse complement strand
ATACCGTTATCCGTGGTCAGAACCTGTTCACCAGCTTTCAGGCGCGCCCTTAATATGTGCTGACTATCCTGAGGCACAGCAACAGAAGCCACCTCAACCAGGCCGCTTGTAACAGCCACACGCACACCCTGATCACGCCTCTGCACATCAAATGCTGTGCCAAGCACATGCACGGCTGTTTGCCCCGCCACCACTGTAAATTGACGTTCAGCTTCAGAGGCTATATCAAAATAAGCATTCCCTTTCATCAGCTCCACCTGCCTCTCACCATCAGAGAAAGACACCCTAATACTGGACCCTCCCCCCAGCATAAGAGCAGACCCATCTGGTAGATCAACAGCTTTTACCTCTGCAATCCGCGTTTCATAGGTTGCCTCCATTACCTTCTTCTCTGCGATGAATGCAATCCAGCCAATCAACGCTAAAAAAACGACACACGCCACGGCCATTACAGGCATGGGTTTGAACCAACTCGACCAACTCAACCAACTCCAAAAGGGCTTGGGTTCCTTCTCGCTGACCTGAGAGCCTTCAATATAATTCTCGGCCATTGCAGGAAACCGATCTTCAGCGCCGGGTATAACAAAATCACGCCAAACCTGCTCGGCATCCGCATATGCCTGAGCATTCTCGGCAGAGCACTGCAGCCATAAGGAAAACTGCTTTCGCCCGTCCTCTGTAGCCGAGCCCGAATAAAGGTAAGTCAGCCATTCACGGGCCTGATCATCCGCCCCACCCTCATCCATTTTTGGAAAGAATGCCGCTTCAGTCATGGCGTTTTTCCTTTCCTTCATCATAGTTTTTGAGTGCGTCACTCACAATTTTCAGCGCCATATTAATCTGGCGGGATATATCAGCGCTGCTCCAGCCTGTAGCGATGGCAATCTCGTCATATGTTTGCCCTTTGAACCGACTACGGACCAGTATTTCCTTCTGTTTCTCTGTCAGCCCATCTACCTCCCGTAGCATGACTGCAAACTTCTCTTTCCCTTGATAGACACGCTCCGGCGTCATTTCTTCCAACTTTTGTGAAGACCCAGAGAGTTCGTCATCAATGAAAGTACGGGTACGGGAAACCCACTTCACGGCATTCACGGCAAGGTTAATGGCCGTCGCATACAGGAAAGATTTGGGGTGCTGGATATGCGCTATGCTATCAAGAGCAGCCAGCCTGGTGAACGCCTGCTGTGCTATATCTTCAGGTTCAGGAGGACCGGCACCATAACGCTGCCGCAACCAGCCACATAAATCTGACCAACAGGATTTATACAGGCCCTGCAGAAAACGCTCTTTTTCCAGATCAAGTGTATGCGCACTGTGAGGAATGATCGTCCCCTCATCCCGGCGTTTACCGTCACGAGGTTGTACTGATTTCTTTTTTTTCTGTACCTCATTCGGCATGGTTATTATTGGCCCTTCCCATAACCCTGCATTCGGAACCAGCTTCCCTGACTGATCTCTGCGCCGTGGCATGAAAACATACAATCTGCAAACCATCCAACATGGGCAGACTTTTACGAAGGAAACTATGGTAACAGTATATCCTTTGAAAGGGTATAAGGGAAGCACTGCTATTCCAAGCTGCCTCCTGCACTCTTTATCTATACCTCCTCCAAGGCACAAAGCACGGGGGAAGTCAGAGAGGTTTCGCTGGAAAGCCCTGCAACGACAAGGCGTTTTCGGTTGGTTTTTACCAGCGCCCTCACAAACGCCTCATCCTGCCATGGATTGAACATCGTGCGTTTGATGACCCGAGCATGGCTGAAACTATCCTCACATTCAGGAACCAAGCCCGCCTGAATGGTATTGGTCTCAACCATACTGACGATGGTGGGGATACATAGAGATTCAGCTACTTCAGCTAGAGCTACTGTAGCTTCTTGAGCAGCTTGTATGGCACCCTCTTCAAAGCAGGAAGAAAAAGCAGCCTGGTGATCCACAATCACCAGGGCCGTTTCGTCTGACTTGATGAGGTTTTCATATGTATCGCGCTTCACCAATGTCCCTGAATAGTGATGTGTATCGTTTATTGGGCAGTCATTTTAAGACCGGGTTCCACGATTGCCTGATAGGTCATCTGGTGCATCCGGTCACGGGAAGGGATGATGCCTGCGGGCACAAGCTGGCTCATGACCATGGCAACAAGCCCTTCTTTCCTGTCTATCCAGAAATCCGTGCTCGCAGAGCCACCCCAGCTATATTCACCGTTAGAGCCTGTCCAGCCTGTGGCCGTGATATCATTCACAACAAGGCCACAGAAACCAAAACCTACACCCCGGTTAGAGGGAGCAAAGGCCCCCATGGACGCCAGCGGCTGCTCCCCGAACTCCGACCCCAGGTGATTACTCATCATTGTATCAATGGATTTCGGGCTGAGAAGGCGCATGCCTTCCAACTCACCGCCGTTCGCCAACATCTGGGCAAAACGCAGATAATCTGGCGCAGAGCCCGCCAGCCCGGATGAACCGGATTCATAAGAAGGCGGTTTTGAATAGTCGTAGGCCGGGACTACCAGCCGCTTCTCCAGATCCTCTTTCGGCGAGGGCGTGATGCCCCCTTCTGCTGTGGGCAGATACTGTGTCACCAGCCTACCTATCTTGTCCGGTTTCACATAAAAGCCTGTATCCACCATACCCAGTGGCTGGAAGATACGTTGTTCCATAAACTCCCCAAGGCTTTTCCCTGATATCACTTCTATCAGACGGCCAAGAACCCCCATGGCTTCACTATATTGCCATTTGGTGCCGGGTTGGGCGATCAGCGGCAGTTCGGCTATTTTCTTCACATAATCTTCACTGGTGGTGCCATCCAGACGGGCCAGATTGGTGATCAGCCCCGCATCCGCATACATCTTGCCCACCGGCGTATCGGCATAAAGATAATAGCTTAACCCTGCTGTGTGTGTGAGGAGGTGCCGGATAAGAATAGGCTCTGCAGACACCAGCGTGCCATCCTCTTCCATCACCTGCATATCCGCAAACTCTGGCAGATAGGCAGACAGAGGGTCATTCAGGCTGAAATGGCCTTCCTCAAAAAGCATCATAATAGCCGCGCCAACCACAGGTTTGGTCTGGCTATGCAGGCGGAAAATGGCATCTCCCTCAAGCCGCTTTTCTGAGGCTACATCCGCATAGCCCATGGTCTCATAATGCACCAGTTTGCCATGGCGCATAATCGCGGTGATAAAACCCGGAGCCTGCCCCTTCTCTACAAACCGCATCATGGCTGGCTTGATCCGGCCCAACCGCTCACTGCACATGCCCACACTCTCAGGCGATACTGTTTCTAATACATGGTCTTCTTTTGTCATAATATCTACTTCCAGTTCATCAGGGATGAAATACAACAGGCGACCTAAAAAGGTCGCCTGTTGTTCACATATCGTTATTTTGACAGAGGGTATAAAAAGGCCTCTTTGCCGCCTAAGACGGGCAAATATTCATGAACGACGCCCAGGCTGATCAGGCGATTAATTTCCTCTTCGTTATACCCTAATTCGGAGAGAATATCGCGGCTATGTTGTCCATATCTGGGAGCCACAGCCAAACGCTTGTACGAGTGCTGTTCACCAACACGGACCCATGCAGGCAACGGTGTCACAATAGGCTGACCGCAAGGATGGTCTTCCCTCACCATAACTTCCAGAGGGCCTGCCGCAATTTCGTCAGATGATGTGTTATCAATAGAGCGTACTTTTTCAGGCGCACAATAATCATGTATGGTTAGTACCCTGTGGCAGCCAATACCAGCAGCATTCAGTTTCTCTGCCCAATAGGCGCAATCCTGATTGATAAAACCAGCTTCTAAGGCTTGCTCGTCAAACTGGGTCGTCCCGCTCACAACTTCAGCCAGCTTAGAGGCCTCGTCAGCAGTAGCTCCGACATAAATCCAGCCATCCTGACACTGGTACAAGCGTTGCCAACCGGTTTCCCCAACAGCAAACTGACCTCGTGCCTCGCCCCATTCGCTGTTACCATTTTCAGAAATCATCCAAGGAAGCTGATAATAATTCAGCATGCGCCCAAGCGAGGTGCGCCCTTCGCCCGCATAACCCGTTTTACGCTGCTGCCAGATACCTAACAGAGCAGAAAATGCGAGACCAAGTGCTGACGTGATATCCGCTGTTGGCGCGAAGGAGTGTAATACTGGCCTTTCCAGAGAGCCATAACGTGTTGAGATACCATTGACCGTCTGTGTCGTTCCATCAACACCTTGTCGATTTTCCCAACCGCCACGCAAGCTTCCCCCTAGGTGAGATAACTGGCAACTCACAACATTTGAGTTTACTGCTCGCAGTTGCTCATGCGTGACTCCCAATCGCTCAGCTGTATCGTCGAGGATATTATGCATAACAACATCAACCTGAGAAACCAGGCGGTGCAACACCTCCTGCCCGGGAGCGGTGGACAACTCACCAACCATGCTTCGTTTCCCCTGATTGGCTTCAAGAACAACCTTCAGAAGGTGGGGAACATTTCTCACCTGATCCAGCTTGATGATATCAGCCCCATATTGCGCCAGGAAATATGTAGCGGTTGGGCCTGCAAGGATATTAGCCATATCCAGAACCTTCACTCCTTTGAGCAGATCCCCTTTCTTGAGAGTTGCTCCTCCGGCTTTTTTACTCCTGGCTGTATCCGGGAAAAGAGTTCCAGCTTCTTCTTTTGTAATGATCTCCATTTCACTGAAGCCACTCATCAAGGCACCATCCGGACCACTGAGGTCGGCCGCACGCCCTGGCACTGTCAGTTCTGAATTCCCGTTGTTCATTTTCACAAGAACACCCGTCCGCAACATGGGTTCAAGTGACATCCACTCTTCCCTAGTGCGAACAAGCCCGATCAGTGTTTTCTCCGCGAGTAGCTCTTCCAGCTCTTCTGCTTTTTTCGTTTTCAGTGCTTCCCTGACCAACTCTTCAAGACGTTTGGCTCTCTCAGGGCTCAAACCACCATAGACCGACAGGTTATTATCCAGATCTGTTTCCCAGGGCCCAAGGTTTACAAAGCCCTCTTTCTTGAGCTGATGGTCAATGCCCAGGGCTTTTAAGAGAGGTTGCAGCTTGTGAGCGAACAACCCGCCATGGAATACCAGTTTCCGACCATCCCCACAGGTTAGATATTGTGAATGGGCAATGGTCATCTGCTGGCCAACATCCCAGGCTTTTTCTAACTTGTCTTGCCGTGTCACCAAACTATCACCCTGCTGGTACTCAAATGGTTTCATAAGCTCGGATATCGATGGGAAAATGGAACCCACACGACTTTCCACAAAATCAAGAGGCAGACCGGACAAGGCAGCCTCAACCAATGGAGCCTCAATAACAGTGCCAACACCATGTTCTTCCCGAGCCAGGAGCGCAGCAGTCGTAGCAATAACACCATGCAGCGCCCCGTAAACAGAGCAGTGAGGCATGGAGGTATAGACCGGAGGAGCATTCAGTTGTCTGGCGATGGGACTGATTTCAGAGAAAAGGCAGGCTGCCGCCCCCATAACACCTTCCCATGCCGGAATATGGGCCCTCGCAGTATCATTGGAAGCAAAGCCTGGCAGGGACAAATAGATGAGGCCGGGGTTTGCTTCTTTTACGCTGGCATAGTCTAGCCCAAGGCGTTTCATCACGCCAGGGCGGAAGTTTTCAATCACCACATCGGCTTTTCCGATCAGTGACAAGGCCTGTGCCTTATCATCTTCATTCTTCAGGTCAAGCTCCAGAAGCTTTTTGTTCCTGTTGAAAAGCCTGAACTGCTGATCAGGCAATTCCCGCTCTCCCGGTCGGATAATCCTGATGACTGTCGCCCCTTGATCAGCGAGCAACATACCCGCAAGGGGCCCCGCATAATAATGGCCAAAATCGATAACCTTGAGGCCTACAAGAGGACCTTCATACGTCGCCGTCTGTGTCATTGTTTGTTCCTTTCATTTGATTAAGAATAATAAAGTGCGGCCTGAGAACGTTGAGTATTCACGGCGTGTACCAGATGGGTGATGTGTAGGCGCGTTCCTGTGTCACCATTGGCGCCTCATCCGGAATGTCTGTAAGGCCAAAATATTTGGCGTCATAAGCTGTCCAGCGGGGCGTGGGGATTTCCAATACCCGCACATAATAGAAGGCGAGTTCTTCTGCTTTGAAATCAGGATCAGTCCACACGATAGCCAGCTCAGCAGCGCCAATGGTGTTGGTGTAACTGGCTTCTTTGATGTTTACCGTACTGCCAACAGGCTTGGTTTTACTGCCCTCATCTTTTCGCCCATCAGACAAGACTACATTATAGATTTTTTCATGCAGCTCACCGTCAGCGAATCGCCAGCCTTTGATCACCTGCACCCGGTCAAGGTTCGCCCCGTCAGCATCTTTCACCGCGCGGATAAGGAAGCTGGGTGCCTTGCCTTTGGGCGCAGAGGTCAGGTCACTGCCCATGGGTACGCCGCCAGCATAGCCAATCTTGGCAAGATCAGGCTTGTAGGCATCATCTGCTGTATAATCCCAGCCACCGAAAAAGCGCACTGTCATGCGCGGGCCAGTGGTGGCATAAGTCTCCCGTCGCTTCATGGCGGCAAACAGGCTCTCCCGTGTATTCTCTTCTGCCCACACAGCAGCATAACCTGCCGCCCCAAAGCGCCATGTTTCATCCATACGATGTTTGCTTGGCTCCCACATGGACATCTTGCCCCAATAGTTATTTTCATCCGCTGTCGCCAATGACGTATGGGCATCCGTGCTACCAATCAGGCCAAATTTAAATGGGTTAACGCCAAGGCGAGCCTTTTCCTGCAGGCCAAGTTTGAGAGCCGAACGAGCATATTCTGACGCCTTGCGCTTCTCCCAACCTTCCGTCCTAACCCCTTCATATGTCGGGCCTGCCCAGCTATTCCATGTCTCGAAATCAGCAAACTCATCTTCCGGTGAAAGAACGGGGTGAGTTTCGCCATCTCCCTTTATCTGAGTGACTTCATAAAGAGGCTCCCAGCGATTGCGGGTCGCGGCATAGATTTTATCCATATAGCGTCCCTCAAAGTCTTTAAGGGCAAACATTTCACCATTGCTGACGTTACCATTGTGCGGTATCGCCAAAACCTCCCCACCTGTCTTGGCTTCATAACGCTCTAAATATGCCCATAAATCTTTCGGATTTCGACTTTCTATGGCTGAATAGGGAAGCAGTTGAGCGACCTTCTCCGCCCCATCTCTAAAGAGTACAATCCGGTGCAGGTTTCCCACCCTCTTGAAAGAACCCATTGAGGTCCACTCATAACCGATAAAAGCTGTGAACTGTTGAGGGATGTTATGCCGCTCGGCATTGGCAATCACCTCCTCCCAAACGGATCCCCGGAAGCCCTTATCTCCAATATGGCCAACAGGGTTAGAACCTCCTGTATATTCCTGTCCGAAACCTGCCTTATAGAAACCGCGATACTCATAATCCGCAATGCTTTTGCCAACTTCATCAAACGGTTTTTTACTTTCAGCTGTAAGGCTTTCTTTGACCCTGAGCGGATATTTCTGCATGAGTTCATGCCAGCGCGCTCCGACCTCGGTTTGCAGCAGTCTCGGGTCACCCGCTTCAAGCCTTGGCATAACACCAATATTTTCTGCATGGTCTGCAACCACCAGAAAATCAAGAGGATGATGTAAACGAACCTTCATGCCATTATGGGCTGTTAAGACCTCGCCTTTGGCAAAGCGATAGGCGTCGTCTGGCGTAAGCGCCTTATTCCCCCGTCCATTGGCATCCAGAGACATATTCGTGTGCAAATGTGTATCACCAAAATACACATTGCTTGGATAGCTCTGATTTGCATGGGGAGAATAGCTATCTTCTGCTGCAGCCGGAACTGACAGCATAAGAGCTAAATAAATATAACTTTTTTTATGTATGCCTTGTTTCATGACCATCTCTCACTGTTTTTATGGTTAAATGTCTTCACCCAACGCTCTTGCTCTGTCTTTCAAGCTCGCTTCATCAACCTCAATATGTTTGATAGCCATAATCGAGCACGCCATGCCCGCCACAGCAGTGAGTAAACTCCACAGCATAGCTCGCCTCAAGGCTTCGCCCTCACCCACACCTGTCGATGCTATGCTGTCACTGACAACACCGGTAATATATGGCCCCAAAGCAAAGGCGCCCAACGTTACAACCATAATAATGAACGCCGTCAGCGTGCCACGGACTCGTGGTAGTACAAGATCTACAGGTGTAGAAGCCGCTGGACCAAAGCCCATGGCGCCAACCAGATAATTGGCATATAGACCCGCATAGGCCACATGGAGTTCGTCAGCCGTTAAAAAAACAAGCAAGGCAAGTAGCGACAGAAAGGTACTGCCAAGCTGCACATAAAGCTTGCCCCTGCTGGTGAATTTCCTCAGCCTGTCAGCCAGCAATCCCCCGATGAGTACACCAGGCAGGCCCAAAGCCACGAACCCAAAGCCAATAACCGCACCTATCTCAGAGGGACTAACAGCAAAAGCACGCTGAAAATAGGGAACAGACCAGAAGCCTATTCCTATCGCCATAAAATTCACACCAACAAAGCTGACAAGCGTATAACTTAAGGCTTTACAGCGCATGAGAAGACCGAATGCAACCGGGTCACGCACAGCAAGCGACTGCATCCAGGAGATGGCGGCATAGACCCCAAGGCCCAAAATGCCCCACTGCATGGCATTACCAGCGACCTGCACCAAAACCCCAACAGAGGTGACTACAATTAATCCGGCTATCATATTGGCTTTAACAGCAGCCCAGCCGCCGCCACCTTTTGCCAAAGTCCAGAGATTAGTGACAGGCAACAAGCTCAGCAGCACCTGAAAAGTTTCACGAAACGGGTGTGGATGGATCTGTGCAGGAATACCGTCCGCCTGACCACGCGCAGGTTCCCGCAGTGTAGAGGCCCAATAAGCCATCAGGAGCCCCGGTAGTCCAACGACCATAAAAGCGGCTTGCCACCCTTTTAAGCCAAATGGAGCAGAAGCAATATCCGGGAAGGCAGCATTCCATGCATCAAGCACAACGCCACCAATAAACAGCCCAAGGCCAGAGCCAATATAAAGCCCGGAGGCATATATGGAGACAATCGTGGTACGGATTTTTGGCGAAAAATAGTCGTACATCAAAGAGTAAGCAGAGGGAGAACAACTTGCCTCGCCAACCCCTACTCCGAAACGGCAAAAAGCCAGAAAAGAGAAGCCCCGAGCCATGCCGGACAGAGCCGTCATAAGGCTCCAGAAACCAAGGCCTATAGAAATAACTCTTGTACGGTTCCACACGTCAGAAAGCTTACCCAGAGGAATCCCGAATACAGCCAGAAAAACAGCAAAAGCCGCCCCGCCTAAGAAACCCATATCAGCATCAGTTAAGCCAATATCAGCCTTGATTTCTTCTGCCAAAATGGACAGAATTTGCCGATCAATATAGTTGAAAATATATACCAAAACCAAAACAAACAGCACATATTTGGCGTAAGGGCCATCTACGTCTGATTGTGACTTGTTTTCAGGGCATCTGACTTGTTTAGAATGTTCTTTGCCTATTCCGCTCGATAAACTCATGACTTCCTCGCTTGGTTGTTTTTATTGTTTGCCAACGCCTGGCAAAGCATGGGGCAAGAACCCCATGCTCTTTATAGTCACCCCATGAAAGCGCTAGAATTTATAGCCAACCGTCACCCCATAGGTGCGAGGTGGAATGAAGAAATTAATAGTTCCAAAGCCGCCTTCCAGTTTGTGAGACAGTATTTGCGCATTGGATATGTTTTTGATCCATCCAGCAAAGGTCCAGCGATCATCTGCATCTTCAAATGTCAGACGCGCATTGAACAGACTGTATCCATCCTGTGAAAGAAAGTCGTCCTCAAACGGCGTGAAAAACACCTTGCTTTTATAGGTATATTCCCCACGCAAAGTCGCTGTTCCCCAATCACCAACCGGAACCGTATAATTACCCCCCATAGTTTGAGCTCATTTCACACCCCTTCCATAACATTTTCACTTTCTTCTTCACTCTTCTTCACTCTTCTACACTCAACATTATGGCGAATTACAACTGGAGTCATGAGTTGCAAATGTAGATTG
>JBNKGK010000105.1:0-10079 GCA_050289785.1 Kordiimonas sp. | reverse complement strand
TCTGATTTCAGGATACTTCACTTTATCACCAGTAAATTGCATGGAAATTGTAACAGGTCCCAGTTCAAGTTCCTGGGTGAAGGATACGCCATAGCTAAATCCACCTAAGGAACTCACAGATTTATTGATAGTATCCACACCAACACTCAAGCCGCCTCCTGCGCCAGCGCTCAAGTTCCCGAACACCTTTATATACACATATTCTTTCTGATTATTTGGATCCATAATCAGGCCCAACCGAAGCCCCAAACCGACCACAATTTTTATTTCTGCTTCTCCAAAAAGAAGGACTAACGGCTGCCCTTTACGTCCCGTCTGCCTTTCAAGAATTTTATCATAAGCCGCAACAATACCGTCATAGTAGTTGCCGTAATAATCCAGAGCCTGGCCAGCATATTTGGCAAACTGAGCATCTGTGGTACTTACAGCGCCAGAAGGAACCGTATAATATTTTTCCCCCTTCTTTTTCTTGATTTTCCGCCATGGCCTTACAACTGCGCTTAATATTTTCTGAACATACGGGTCAGATGCATTCTTGTTGGGTTTTGGTATATTCCAATACTTCAACCGAGCTTGATCTGTAGCCGACAAGGAGTGAGGCCCAGCGAAAAACCTCATGGGCTCAGATTTCAACAAAATAGATTTATCGGCATTTTCTTTCACTGACCATTTCTTGATAGGAATATTCAGCAATATATGCTTGAGATACGCAGCTGATGGCCCAACGACCACTGAGTTCGAAACCACATCATAAAACTTCTCAGAACTTCTTAGTGTAAGGCAAAACTCCCCGGCATTAGAGATACCCCACTTCTCAATGGAAAAGTTGATAATCGCTTTTTTGAGAAAAGCCTGAACCGTGTTTGCCATGAAAGTCGGCAATCTTAAGTCTATGGCGTTCACAACTTTTGGTGAAACTGTTAACTTCTGATCCCTGATAAAAAAGACTGGAGAAAAGCGATTATGAAAATAAACTTTCAGATTGCGCAACTCAGTATTGAAACCGTTCTTTAAAGCCTCAAAAGTTGCTCCACTTGGCCGAACCAAACCTTTTAACTTCTGGTCAGCTTCCTTTTGCAACAATCCTTTATCGTCCTGAAAGGCAGCAATATTTTTGGATAGATCGGCTCCATATAGACCCGAAGGCACGTCTGCATAATATTGTTTGCCGCCTCGCTGATTTTTTAGCATAACTTGCACGAGAGCTACATCTTCTGGCTTATTCTTGCCCCCCAACCCCACAGACCCACTAATAGTAACCATCACTTACCTTCTCTTTCCGGGATTAGGTGACTACCCCTTCATGTTATTCCGGTTCACGCCCTTCAGCTTTTCCACGGTGCGCAGGCCGCCGAGGCCGAGCATGGAAAGAAGCACTGTCACCAGTGTTTCCGTGCCATTCAGCGCAGGCGGGGCGGGCACATCGGGGAAGAAGGCAAGGCGCAACCAGTTAGCCATATCAAAGCCCATGAAATGCCAGGCAAGCGCCAGCCCGCACACCCAGCCAATAAAGGGCCGCCAGCCGGCCACAAAAATGCTGGGGTGCGCGGCTTCCACCTTGTTCACCTCCATCTGGCCAAGGCCGGATTTGAGGATTTCCATCTGCAATTCGTGGGCGAAGGCATCACGCTTGTTTTTATCCGGCACCAGCTTATCAAGCGGGCCTTTGATGACATCCAGCACCGTATCAAGAAGGGGAATGCCCATGGCTACGCCTGCCACAGCCAGAAGATGTGCAAAAGGGCAGCCATCGCCGCCAGCGCAATAAGGTGGGCCACAAGGGCCGCGAAAAAGGCCCCGTCTGGCCGCGGCCACACAGGGCGCATGGAGGGCCTGAAACGCATAAGCTTCATCATGGGAATAGTCCGTTTATGTAGTGAGTTTCCTGACAGATCGTCATAGGCCGACTTGATCGGCCTATCCATGCTTGCACTGGCTGTGGATTCACCGGTCAGGTGGCGTAAACGCCTGCTTCGCGAACAGTGAATGACGGCAGAGATATACTTCTCCAAAGCGTCAGGTCTGGGGTGACAGTGGGGCCTGGCTCAGCGCTTCAGGCTGATGCACACCCTCGCGGGTGATTTTTTCACCGTCTTTCAGCACCATTGTCAGCACCTCGCCGCGGTTACCACCAAGGCGTTTGTGCGAGATATGGATCCATTGCCGCCAGCCGCTGGCCGCTTGCCTGTTTTCAAAAATAAGCTGATCAAAGGGCACATCGGCGCGGGCCGCCAGGCTGTAAGCCGCATCATAAGGGGCAAGGCCGGGGATAATAAAATCAGCCGCTTCGCCCAGCATATGCTGGCTGCGCACACTGCCGCCAATCAGCCGGTTCACCGTGCCACAGCGATAGCCAGAGGTGATAATCACGGGCTTGCCAAACATAGCACGAACCGGCTCCAGCACCCGCTCGCACAAGGCCTTCAGGTTGGCCACCTCGCTCACATCCCGCGGGATATTATAAAGCTGGTGGCGCTTTGCTGTTTGGCTGCGCGTTAGCTCCGCCATGCTGAAATGGGGCGAGAGCATGTCATCTGTATCCACTATCATACCAGCCACCCCAATTTATCTGCGATCAGGAAGATCAGCAGCGCCCCAAGCTTTGCCAGCACCAGCAGCATGAGTTTGACCACAAGGCCCCAGCGGCGGCGGCATTCTTCCTCATGCCGTTCGATACGGTCCAGCGCCAGTGTGGCCTTCAAAAGCGCGGCATTGGCCGTTTCGCTGCCATCCGGCAGGGAAACAGCCCCGGCGGGGAAAAATTCCTGCTTGAAAGAGGCTTCTGTCATCGCACCAGCCCCCAAAGCGTGCTGGCAAGAAGGCCCGCGGCCAAGGCGATCAGCACGGCGCAAAAACGCTTACGCTCCAGCGCGTGCCAGCGCCAAAAGGCGAAATCACGCGGGCGCGGCAGGGCAAAGGTGTCACCCCAATCGGTGCAGGCGCGCTCTGCCCCCATACCGAGAAAAAGGCCGAGCAAAAAGCAGGCCCACAGCGCCACACCAGCCGCGAACACAAGCTGCAACGGCAGCGCCAGAAGGCCAAAAAGGCAAAGCGCAAGCAAGCCACGCTTCAGCGCAGGCCGGGCATAAAAAAAGCGGCCCATGGCCGCATAGGGTGCTGATATCAGGCGCAAGGCCGCGCCCCCCGCCCACAGGCGGATGGTGGAAACAATTTTCATTTTTCATGCTTTCTGTTTGAAAGGGGGGGGGAATTTCTATGCCGGTGATGGCCAAGCAGCGGCAACCGTTGCTTCCACCGCATATACTTCTGCAACTGTTGTGCAGGCATCGACTTCCTGCTTTTTCCCGAGCCTCACGGCCTCTATGGCAGCGGCAAGGATTTTCCACTCACTTGCCTTGGTGATGATTGCTGCAGCCACAGCATCGGTATCTGCACCTGTTATACCAACCTCTGCGGCTATCATGGGATAGTTTGCCATATCCGGCAGAGGGTCGGCCTCATAGGCTCTGGCCTCTGCTTCCTTGGCCATGTAAGTTTCTGATTGTCCGCGAACGGCGGTGATCACTCCACCGCGCACGGATCCGGCCCCTAGGTCAATCTCTCGCTTGGCCCGCCGCTTTGCTTCATCAAGTGTTTCTGTCATTTTTTTGGCACCAGTGCTGATACTTTTGCGGAAAACACATCAATTGGCAGGTTAACGTTCCCAACTGAGGACACCCGCAGATAATAGGTGGTTGTTCCGCTCGATCCATCATCCCAGAACTCAACAGAATAATTGTAATAATTATCTGTTATTGTGATCGGCAAAACCTTGATTTCAGTTGAAGCGCCACGGTATATTTCCAGCCTGACATCTTCAATATTGTATGAGGAATCAGGGTCCAGACGGAAACGTGCGCGTCCTACAATAAGCTGACCGCTCGATTGCCTATTTACCGTTACGTCGTTCGTTATTTTAACTCCACCATTTACGATATATTCAGTATATGGCTTCTCTGTTGCCGCAGGCCTATCACTGGCTGCATTATCAACAATATCAGAGGTGTTCACCTGGCTTTTGGTAGCAAGGTCACCCTGGCTTGCTATGCCTTGGGCAATATTATTGGCTGTGACGTCGGCATTAGCGGCAATTCCTGACAGCTTTGCCCCTTCAGAAGGGTTCAGTCCACTCAGGCTAGTAGGCTGGCCTGATATATCCACACCCCACTTGGCTCCATAGGTTGCTGCATTTTGCCATGCCCCAGACACCCGCACCTTCACCGTGTTTGGTGTGATGCTTGTATCCACCCATATGTCCCCGTCAAGAGGGCTGGAGGGGGCAGTGCTATCTCTGAAAACTCGGGTTTTGGTTGCGCCATCCGCAGGACGGTTGCCATTGTCATTATTGATCTGAGACCAGTTGGCTGTGCTGCCCAGATTTGCGCTATCAATTAGCTGGTTCGTATCAGTGATATGATTGGCCCCTACCTGCCAGGAACCCGACACACATACTTTAGTGACATGGGTTGTGCCCGAGGTATCCACCCAGATATCGCCGTCCACCGCACCCGATGGTTGCGTTGTCTGCCGATATATCCGGTTCATTGTAGCCCCATCGGCCGGCATGGTTATCCAGCCCACCCCTGTTTGCACAATGGTCGCATCCAGGCTAGATGGATGTATCTGTGTCGCGTTATCCTGTGTCAAGTCATAGCCTGCCTGCGCTTGGCTCTCAACATCTTCTGCTGCCGTCGCCCCAACCAGCGTGCCCATTGGCGCACCGTTTGTGGCGTTAGCCTCCACATCGTCTCGTACGGGATACCATGGCAACACATAGGCACCACGGTTCAGGGTTGCCCTACGCGCACCAACAGCGCCTGAGAGAGCAACACCATCCTCCCGCTGCAAGCGGAAGCGGATTTTGGCACACTCCGGCGGAATAACCCTGTTTTCGATGGCCAGAGACTGATAGGTACCCATATTCGCCACAGACCAAGGGCTGAGAAGGGCTTCAATATCTGTAGCATCGGCCTTTTCGAAAATGATTTCCAACTGGCCACGCCTATCCCCCGTGGAGATAATTTCGCACCCTGCCGATATCATATCCCCCACAGCAAGGCCCACATCTGCCAGTTCCACCTTGCCAAACACTTCCATAATATTTGTGTCAGTGGGACCGAAATCCTCAAAGCGCAGCTCATCTGCCAGGTTGGCGGCCACAAATTCGCTTGCTGGTGCGGAAACACGCCCCACGCCGATCCAGTCCAGTTCAAAACCATCACCCGTTGTTGTGCTGGGGTCAAACCGAAGCTGGGTAATGGTGTTATTCACCCAGTCATTCCCGCCTGCTGTCAGGTCTGTCATATCAAACACAATGGTGCGGGCGTTATTATCGCCAAAGCGGGCATAGCGCCCCTTGCGATAGGAGGATGAAAAGCCGTGGCTTGCTGTCCGATAGAACATCACTGGGTTATCAAAGAAATCCCCCTGCCCCGGTACCACACGCTTCATCCGCACAATAACCTTATCATACCGTCCGCCATTAATGGCTAGGCTGGGGCTGATAAACTGGGCATTGCCTGATTGTGTGGTCAGCACCACGCCATTGCTTGTGCCTGTAATATCAGCAGCCACTTCTGACCAGCCGAGCGGGTCTCCCCTGAAATCCCAGTTTGGCCCAAGGGTGAGCTGGCCATCTGCCGTGCGAAGCTCATCCTCCTGCAGAATAATGCCATCCAGATCAGTGATATTAGTGCCGATAGTTGCCCCGTTTGTAGCGCCACTTTCCACATCTGGCCGCGCCATGGACCAGCCCGCAAGCAATGAGCCACTGTTGGCGGAAAGCCGCCTTGCGCCCACATCCCCATCGATGCCTGCACCGTCATCCTCCCGGTGAAACCGGAAACGGATTTTGGTACAATCAGGCGGGATCACATAGCCTTCAATCGCCACCCGTTCATATTGGCCAGTCGCGGCCGCATATAGGCTTTCTGGTGACGCCAGAATATTGTCGGCATCATCCATCAACCACAGGGCCAGTTTGCCCCGGCGCGTGCCTGTGGCAATAATCTCCAGCCCTACAGAAATGGAATTACCAACAATCAGGCCCATCTGATCCAGTGTTTTAGTGGAGAAAATATCATCTCCCCCGGTGTTGGCCGCACTGAACTCGGTAAAGCCCAGATCATCCACCAGGTTGCCTGCCACAATATCTTCTGCTGCAGGTGTCACCCGGCCAATGCCAATCCATTCAATATTAAATTCATCACCCGGTGTCAGGCTTGGGTCAAACCGGATTTGAGTGATGATATTGGTTAGCCAGTCATCCCCCCCGAAAGTGAGGTTGCCCATATCAAACACAAAGGTGGTGGAAACACCGTTGCTGAACCGTCTGCTCGCTGTTTTCTTGAAAGACTGGGAAAACCCGTGGCCACTGGTTTTATAGAACAGCACCGGAAATTCCCAATATTGCTCATCCACATCCACCGTACGTCGCATGCGGATAGCCACTTTATTGTAATTCGCCCCGTTGATAGAAATCGTGGGGCTGATGAGCTGCGCATTTGTATTGGTTGTGGAGATATGAATAGCATCATTGGCGGCAGATAATGTGGCCCCTGAAACTGTCCAGCCCAAATCAAGGCTATCAAAGTTCCACATCTGCCTGAATGCAAGTTGGCCATCAGCTGTGATAATCTCGTCTCCGGCTATAACAAAACCATCTTCATCATAGACATTGACGCCAATGGTGGCCCCATAAGTGGCGTTATCTTCAATATAGGTGAGGCGGCTGTTCGCATCGCTAAGCGCCTCTGCCGTCAGCACAGCCTCCGCTGATTGCTGGCCGCGCTGGGTCCAGTATGTCAGGCGGATGTCATAGCTTTTATTATCCTGCAGGCCTGAAATACGCCCGGTGAGCGCCGTGCCGGGCAGGTTCATGCTGTTGCCGTAGGGGGCTGCATCTGCCGGGTCATGCTCGCGCCAATCCAGCTGGATGCGGGATATGCCGGGTGTTTCGCGCTCCGGCATATCCCACGATATATCAAAACCGCTGATCATGGTGCCATCGGCTTTGGCTTCATGAAAATCATCTGCCGCGAGGTTTTCCACCGCCGGGGGCTCCCCAAACAGGGCTGCTGCTGTCACGGGCTGTGCCACAGGTTCCTGTGTTGCGCAGTCCGGGCAATAAACGGTTACATCATATTTGATGAGATCCACTGTTACATCCAGCACAGGGCTCACGCTCACCCGCTCAACAATGAACCAGGCATTTGCATCCCCGTCGTAACCCTTCAGCGGGTAATCAAGCGCGATCACATCACCGGGCTCTAACAACAGCGCCTCAGGGGCCAGCTTCAGCCCTTTAATGCGTTCTGCCACCCGGCTTTTGCGCACTTTATATTCCGCCCAGGCCTGCGCCCTATAGAAATCTGTAATGCTGTCCGCACGGATATTGGTGTGCAGGCTCTGCCCCTGATCCTGTGCCAGAAAGCTGGTGTATTCCGCACTATCCAGCGCCGGCCATGAAACTGTATCTTCTTCCCACTCTTTATTGGCGTTATTAAACTCCACCGTCACGCGGTTCAGCCTGTCGGTGCGCATGCCGCGTTCTATGGTCCAGTTACCAATGATGTTATTGGCATCAAAGGTCATCACCGGCTGGTTCACTGTCCATTCCAGCACCAGCTTGTGCTTACCGTTTGACCAGGGCAGCGCCCAGCCCATACCTTCGAGCAGGGTTTTCACATTTTTCACCACCCCTTTTTTGGGGTCAAGAACGGCATCCACTTCCCAGCGCGCTTGCGTGGTGCCCACCTGCTCGGTTCTGTTATTGGGGAACACGGCATATGCTGGCACTGTTACCAATGTGCCATTAATATTATCCCACCAATCAGAAATATCGCCTCCCGTCTGGTTTGTGGGCACGGGGGGAATGTCCATCTCTTCATCGCACAGGGCGGCCGCCACCTTGAAGCTTTCCAGATCAATTTCATCTTCTGCCGCGCCAAAACCATAGCTTGCCATCAGGTAATTCAGCATCCCAAGCGCCCGGTTGCGGCTATAGCCCCAGGTAGATGGGTCTGTATAGCTTTGGGTCACATCACGCGGGTCAAAAAGGCGTATGCCCTGCACAAGGGCGGCCACTTCCGGCTCGCTCCTGAACTGGGGTTTGCTATCTGAATTGAAAAAGCGGGTCCAGGAATAGGCCACGCCCTTGCCATAATGCTGGTTGCTCCAGCGCGGGGCAGCCACAATCAATTCTGACATGGCTGGTTGATCTTCCTTGCCAAACAGGCTGAGTGCACGAAAATAGGGGCGCTGCCTGAAACGCTTATCCAGATGGGATTCACCATCCACCCAGAAGCGCTCAATACCTTCTATTTCGCCCTGCCCCCACACATCAATGCGGTGCAGCCAATCATAATCATCCTTGTTCTCATCATGATCCAGCACCTTGGGGTGCGGCCCACTCGGCCAGTCATAAAGCGGATCATATGTATGTTGGTAAATGCTGTTTGCTGTATTCCACGGCGCGTTCTTTTTGGAAACAGATTTAAAAACTGTCAGCGCCTCCACCCGTCGTCTGCCATAAATAATCGGCAAACCCGCGGAAGCCGCCTGTTTGGAAATATTGATAGACTGGCTGGGTGCCCCGCTCAGGCCGAACAAACCACCAAGAAAACTGAAAAGGCCCATTAGTCTCTCCCCCAACCGAGATCTTTTTTCTCTTCATGCGAAAATTCAAAGAATTTGTCGCCCGGATACAGGTCTGTCTGATTGTTATTGCTGGTGATACGCCCTGCCGTGAGGCTTGGTTTTGACCAGGGGCTGGCGAGCTGAATTTCCAGCCTGATGGAGCTGTCACTCTCACGCTCTATCATGGTGTGGAACGTGCCTTTATAAAGGCTGATGGGCTGATCAATGACCACACCCGCCGCATCAAACAGCACCAGTTTCACCTGACAGGCCGTGCCTGTCAGGTTCACCTGCGAGAAAAGGAAAGAAAGGCTGCTGCTGTCTGTTTGCCCGTCACTGTTGGCATCATATTCATCCACACCGGAAAGGCGGATGGTATAATCCTGCAGCTTGATACCCTGCTCTCGCGTGATGTTGGAAAGCCCAAGCACAAACCCACGTGAATAATAAGTGGTACCGCCGATATCCAGATCAGAGGCATGGTTGGTGAGACAGGTGCCAAGCGGCAGATCAAGCAGCCAGGCAAAACGAAGCTGGTCTGCCTTCAGGGCATCGGAAATCGCTGGGGAAACGCTCAGCATGGTTACACCCTTTCAATGAGGTCAATTTCAATCTTGATCAGGCCTTTGCGGTCGAGTGCGACGGTGTGCACATTACCGGAAAGTGAGCAATGCAGCATGGGCGTGCTGGCGTTTAAAACCTGGGGGTCAATGGGCTCGGCAAGGCCGTGTGAACCGGGGCTGAGCGTTAATGGCTCTGTCCCCGTAATCATATAAAGCTTGTCGTCATTATCCACATTGGCGTAATTGCCAACAGCAAGGCCGGGCCCGCCGGTAAGCTGGTCCACCGGCACATAAAAAACCTTGTTCCGGCCTTCCAGCGCTTCCAGAAAGGCGATCAGTGGCCCGCACTGATCCCGCCGCATGGGGTTATAGCTGAGGCTCATTTTATAATATTGGCCACCATATTTACGGCTGAGAATTTTGCCACTGGCCGCCTGGCTTGTTTGTGTGCGCTGATGCGAACTGATCCGCACAGCCGCCGGGGCCGGGCTTGTTGGCAGATAAAGTGATGTCATGATATTGAGTTTTCCTGTTTATGGGGACAAAGCGATAACTGAACCAGAATGAAATTCATATTTGCTACAGTCTTGACAAGCACCCGAATATGCTTCTTCCTCGGCGGATCAGTGACAACGTTTCTAGTTTGATTTGCATACCTCCCCCCGGCCTATCGCTAAACTCGCTATCACTTGCCAAACACATTTGACCCCAACATTGACAGGGGTGTGCAGTGTAGACGAGCGACAAGGCCAGTGCTTAGCCGAAGCAAGAAAAGAGGGATATAATCTAAACCAGAACCACTATATTGAGGCTAGAGCCGTTCTGAATACAAAACAGAAACTCTTTAAAGCAATTCTGTTTTAGGTTGATGCCAATTTC
>JBNKGK010000104.1:0-10189 GCA_050289785.1 Kordiimonas sp. | reverse complement strand
TGGTGCCTCGGAGCGCGGGGATACCGGCTCTGCACGCGCAGGCTCCCGCAGGGTGATCTTAACCACAAGCGCCACAAGAAAGCCGGGCACGCCAATCACTAGGAAAGTCATCCGCCAGCCAAACTGTTCATTGAGCCAGCCGCCAAGAACCAGCCCCAGCATGATGCTGATGGAAATGCCGGACATTAAAATGGACATAGCCCTTGTGCGTTCAGCCGGCGGGAAATAATCCGCCGTTAAAGAGAAAGCAGGAGGCAGAACTCCCGCCTCGCCAACAGCCGCCCCGATACGCGCCAGAACAATCTGGGTAAAGCTGGTCATCAGGCCGCAAACAGATACCATCAAGGCCCACACGAACATGGCCAGGGAAATAAGCGTAACCCTGTTTCCACGATCAGCCCAGCGGGCAATGGGAACCCCAAGTACGGAATAAAAAACAGCAAAAGCAACACCAGTAAGGAACCCCAGTTCCGTATCGCTTAGCTGCAAATCAGCCTTGATGGATTCCAGGGCAATGCCAAGCACAAAACGATCCAGCAGGCTTAATGTATAGGCCAGCGTCAGAACACCAAGCGCATATCGTTTGCAGGCCTGACTGAACATGAAAACTATCTCCCGCTGTTTCTCGGGCCTTCCCCCATAGCGGCAGGGGTGGCCATTCGTGTATTTTATTTATGAATATGGGAAATTACCGCCTGAGCCTTCCTGCCGCCACTACCTCACAGGTAACACCGCCATGCTCTGTCATCCCCAGACCCCAGCCTATAGCGAGACCACCGCAAATGATCATCCTTTTTCTATATTCGTTAGGGAACAAAAAGGGGGCCATTCAGCCCCCAATGTTGATTATCTCGATACAGCGCGGTTCATCAGAAACGATAACCAACCGTGACGCCATAAGTGCGTGGAGGCAGGTAAAAGTTGGAAGCAGTTTGTCCTGCGGCCACTTCTTCCAAGCGAGAACTGGCCACCAGTTCGTCAGTGATATTCCTGGCCCAAAGTGCAATCGTCCAGCGTTCATCAGCATCACTAAAACTTAAACGAGCATTAAAAAGCCCGAAACCTTTCTGTGATAAGAATGGTTCTTCAAACGGACTAAAATACACTCTACCTTTATAAGCATATTCCCCACGCAATGTGGCCGACCCCCATGAAGCCAGCCCAAAAGTATAACTGGCGCTGATATTGCCTGCCCACTCTGGCGTTCCCAGCAGCTTATTGCCCGACACATCAAATTCAGTATCACCCCTTATACTGTCAACCGCATCCGGCCAATGATCATATGTTGCATCAAGATAAGAGAGACCTCCATCAATCATCAGCCCTGTCAGGGGCCGGGCCTCAAAGTCAAACTCAAGCCCTTGAATCGTGGCCGTCGCTGCATTGTCAATGAGAAGAGAAAAAGTTCCTGTCACCGGATGAAGCCTCTGAACTTGTACCTGCAGATCAGAATAATCCATATAAAAAGCCGAAAGGTTTGCACGCAGTGAACCATCAAAGAATGTCGCTTTCACCCCTATTTCATAGTTGATCACCGTTTCCGGATCATAGGCCCGCCCCTGCTGGGCGTTCCCCTCATAACCTCCCGCTTTAAACCCTTTGCTCACTGTCGCATAAGCCGTAATATCATCACTCAATGCATAATTGAGGGCAGCCTTTGGGGTAAAGCTACTCCAGTTATCTTCCAGATATTCAGTCGTACTAATCAATCCAAGTCCTTCAATATCCAGATCAACAATCGAATCTGAAGATTTCTCCTCGTAACTATAACGCCCCCCAAGAGTTAACGTCAGTCGATTGGATATCTGATAGCTTGCTTGCCCAAATAGCGCATAAGCCTTGTCTGCAACATCTGCATCCAAATCCACCTGCAAACCACCGACGGGGATGGGAATTGGCAGAAAAGAGGTTTCCCTTCCCTGGAAATAATAGCCTCCCACTATCCACTGAAGCAGGCTGTCGCTTGATGATGAAAGGGTCAGTTCCTGGGAAAATTGTTTGGCATCCCGGTCTTCGCCATCAAGATAAAACAGATCAACGTCTGTTCCGTCTAGATCCAAATTGGCCAACCAGTGCAGTTCACGGTAAGCCGTCAATGACTTCAGCGCCATAGTATCAAAATTCCACTCCGCTTTCGCTGTCAGCCCCCAGGTTTCTTTCCGATTCACACCTGCATTATTGTGATTAACGCTACGTCCCTCTGGTAAAACACTATTGTACGGCGGCAACTCACCAGTTATCGGTTCTCCTGATCTGCCTCTACTGTGCACATAGGAAGGCAAACCATTATCCCTTGTATAATCTGCCGTCAGGTCCAGATAAAAACTATTGGAAGGCTCATATCTCACGCGTCCGCGCACACCTGAGAAATCTCCATTATCTTCGTCCCGACCATTAAAGATATTAGGCGTATATCCATCGTGATCACGGGTTTTAAAGGCAAAACGGGCTGTTAGCTTATCGCCCGCCAGCGGACCACTGACAAACCCTTGTGTTTCGACCAGATCATAATTACCTATTGTAACACTACCACCTGCTTCAAACTCCTCCGTGGGTGCTTTTGTGATAATATTGACAGCTCCACCTGTGGCATTTTTACCATATAGCGTGCCTTGAGGGCCTTTTAGAATCTCCACCCGCTCAATATCAAAAAACCCCATACCAACATCTTGCCTCATCGCAAGATAAACGCCGTCTCTGCTGACTGCCGCACCTGATTCCGCCCCAGGGGAAGACTGATTTGAACCAATGCCCCGTATGGCTACCCGCATCATGCCATTTTCATTCGCAACATGCAGGCCCGCGGATAAAAACTGCAGGTCCTGCACATTGTTTATCCCACTTTTCCTGATCCGCTCTCCATTGAACGCATTAATACTCATCGGCACATCCTGCATGCTGGCCTCGCGCCTTGTTGCCGTCACGATAATCTCTTCCAGCATAAATGAGACATCTTCGTTACTATCAGACGCATCCGATATGGCACCATCACTCAGATTAGCCTGAGAAATAATAATCGTTCCATTCTCATCCACCTGATAATCAAGGCCAGTACCGGAAAGCATCATTTTCAGCGCTGCTTCGGCTTCCAGCACTCCCATAACAGCGGGCGCTTTCTTGTCCCTCACCAATCCTGCTGGTGCGACAACAATAATATTTGACTGCTCAGAAAAACGATTAAGCGCAACAGACAGTGGCTGAGATTTTATTGAAAATTCTGCAGTGTCTGCATGTACGGATATTGTGAAAGCTGACGTCGCTAAAGCAAATAGTGAAACAGCACCGGCCAGCCGGTTTTTCACAAAACCTTTGTTAAGTAATGGCATTCTATAGTCCTCCCCAGTTCATTTTCAGATTGCCCGAAGAAGATATCACTCCACTTTAAACCATACTCAGGAGCGCCCGCTTCAAGCACGAACACCCCTGTAACGATTCAATTCAATTTTTTTTCCAGATTCTTTTCATTTTTTCAAAAAAAATCATCTAACATGTTAAATTTAATGGATTTTTATTTAGGGTCGTCTGCCCTTAACACTATCTTCCCATCGTCCAGAAAACTGGCACTCATGCTATGACTGCTAGCCAATGCACTTAACATCTGCTTCACCTGATTGGGGGGGAAAGATGCGTTTACACGGAGGCTATTCAAAACCTCATCTCCAATTATCACTCCAGGACCGTAATAACGATTTATGTCTGCTGTCAGTTCCCCCAGTGACACATCTTCATAACTAAGGCGACCATTTCGCCAGCCACCGGGCATGGCGCCTTGCACGGGCTTAATATCACTGAGCGTGCCTGTACTATCTGCCTCCACCTGATATCCAGCCTCAAGCAGCTTTTGTCCGCTCTCCTTAGTGGCAAGTGATTGAACCTTTACCATGCCCTCAACTACGGCCACCCTGGCATAGGCACCTGTCGTCACTTCAAAGGCGGTGCCTAGCACTGTTGTCTGAAAACTGCCAGAAACCACGGAGAATGGTGCCGCATCATTTTTTTGCACATCAAAATAGGCCTGCCCAGCCAATAGCTCAACCTCGCGCGAGTTTTTGCCAATAGAGACAGCCATGTTGGAGCTGGCCCCGAGAAACACTCTGGACCCGTCAGACAGGGCAATTTCCTGCACTTCCCCAAGGCCTGTTGAAAAACTCTGCATCCCATTATCTGGCTGCCACCACCTCATATACCCTGCACCAATCACCAGCAGAAGCATGGCCGCAATAGCCCATATGGCAGCAGGCCGTCTGCGCGTCAAAGGCACTATATTAACCTGTTGAGCCTGAGACGGGGCCTGACCTGACACTGACATATAATCTTCCTGAGGCACGAAAGCCTCTGTCATGGACAGATCTCTCCAGAATTGTTCCTCCCTGGCATAAATTGCACTATGCTCAGGATCACTTTTCAGCCAAGCACGAAAAGCCTCTTTATCTGCTTCTGTCACATGACCAGAATGCAATAAAACCACCCAATCCTGCGCCTGTTCCAAAACGCTGTCTTTCATCTGAGGAGAGGCAGTCATCGGCCATCCTCCCCAGACACAGCAGATTGGACGCGCAAAGATGCCAATGCTGTTTTTAGCTGGCGGCTTATATCTGCAATAGACCAGCCAGTTTTCTCTGCAATCTCTGTGTAGGTATAGCCATAATATCGGCTTAACATCAGAATTTGGCGCTGCTTGGCTGGCAAAGCATTAATCCGCAGGGTCTGTTCTTTCAATTGACCCCTTGCTGCCACGATACGCTCTGGTGTAATCTCATCAAGCCGATGACCATGCTCTTCAAGCAGGTTGTCAATGAAACGATCTGTCGTTTGCTGATGGCGTTTGTGATCCAAAACGATATTCCGGGCAATCGTATATAATAGTGCTCTGGGCTGTTCAAATTTATCAGCCCCCTTCAGACTACTAAACCTTGTAAAAGCGGTTTGCACTACGTCCTCAGGGTCAGGGGGACCGCCCCCAAAAGTCTTACTTATATATGCACATAATTCCGGCCATAACCGCTTATATAAACCAGTTAGGCTATTCTCGCCTTGTCTGGCTCCCAAGACAGAAATCACATTACCTGACTTGTCACCAGTGTCCCCATAGGTCTTGGCATCCGCTGATAACGGCTTACTGACAGAATAGCGCTGAGAGATGCTCTCGGACACACCTACACCTAATATATCTTGAGAAGAACCACACTGAAATTAGACCACACATACCAATTAAATACAAGTTTGCGCTGATATCATAGCACTTCCCTGAACCACCCCGGTTTTCTCCGAGGGTTTTACCCTCCCGGAAAACCAGGGGGGGCGAGCCACAGATCAACAAAGTTGTTGATCGCATCATGGCAAGCACGAAAAAACGGGTTATTACAGCCTATGAAAATCGCATTGAAACCCTTGAAAGAAAGAAGCTGACCTCTGCTGAAATGGGGAAAAAGGCCAATTACACCAGACACCTGAGGCGATTTTTGAACTCTCTATGCGTTTCCCCTCAAACCCTTATCTATATTATGGGTACTCACTGCCACTGAATAAGCTCAATTTTATAGCCATCCGGATCTTCAATAAAGGCGATCACTTCATCCTTATCAAAACTCATCGGGCCTGGCTCCCTTGTGATTGTCACACCCTCCCGTGAAAGCTGGCGACACGTCTCATATACATCGGTCACGGCCAGAGCAATATGGCCAAAGGCTGTGCCCTTTTCATATATTTTCTTGTTCCAGTTATGGGTTAGCTCCAAAACCGTTGAGCTTTCCTCATCGTCATATCCCATGAAAACCAGTGTGAACTGGCCATCTGGGTAATCCCTATGCCTTAAAACACGCATCCCCATCAACTGCGTATAAAAATTGATAGAATGCTCCAAATCTGCGACACGAAGCATCGTGTGGAGAATGCGGTGAGGAGATGCGTAAGTCACACCTGATTTCCTTATGTTATTTATATAGATAATTCTCCGCTTCGCTTGCGACCGAAGCGGAGAATGTGAATCAATCCCTTTTGTTTAGCCTGCGTAAAAAGGCGATTGCATCTGGACACTTGCTTCCTTGGTAACCGGAGCATCAAAAATCATGGTTTTGAAGGCAGCATTCAGGTTTTTGGCTTCTGTCGGAAAATAATTCAGCGCAAAGGCTTTTGCATTGTCCACACTATCAAAACCATACAGGCCGCCAGGTGTGTTGGTGCTGATACCGCTCAGCCATGTCTTGGTCATTAACCCCGGTTGTTGCCTCAACACCTTGTTCATGTCACGCCATGGCACATTCTCAAAGGGAATGCCAAGCTGCACTTCCGTATAAACATAGGCGGCTGGCTCTTGCTCGATTGCTCCACCAAAATAAACGGAATTCATGTCTTTGCTGGCCTCAAGAACGACATCAGCATCAAAAATGCGGGATGTATGGGCCACACCAAAGGCTCTTGGTTCTCCCGGGAAATAATCGGTCACAAATTTCTGGGCGTTTTCCACACTATCGAAAGTATAAAATCCACCCACTGTTTGGGCATTGATGCCTGATAGCCATGTTTTATTCAAAAAACCCGGCTGGCTTTTCAGCACAGGGTTCAGTGTTTGCCAGGGTACATCGGCAAACGGAATGTTAATTTGCAGTTCCGTGTAAACAAATGCTTGTGTCATTGCTGTTTCCTTATAGTCGCACACCATGTTTTAATTGATAACGATCGTTATATTATGTAATACATAACGATCACTATTGTTGTAAAGCATAAAATAACGATCGTTATTTTATTTGAAGGGAAATAAGGATGCGCGTCTCTGCCGAGCATAAGAAAAAAGTGAAAAAAAAGATCATAGACGCAGCAGGGCAAGGCTTTCGTGAAGAAGGCTATGGTGGCCTTGGCGTTGATGGCCTTGCCAAACGCGCGGGCCTTACCTCCGGCGCTTTTTACGGCCACTTTCCCTCAAAGGATGAGGCTTTCAAAGCAGCTGTCACTCACGGACTGAAGGATTATGCTCAAACCATTCTCATACTGAAAGAAGAGCATGGAGAGAAATGGCCACAAGCCCTTATTGATTATTATCTGGGGGATTTTCATGTACATGCAATAGCTGATGGGTGTGCCGTGCCAGGGCTATCAGCCGATGTTATGCGTGCTGACAACAGCATAAAAGAAATTTATGAGGATAAAATCAAACAAGTTGCCGAGGCAATTGCCACAAATCTGAAATCACCCGATACGGACAAAGCATGGAGCCTAATGGCTTTACTCGCCGGTGCCGTCATGATGGCACGCTGTGTTGAAAATGATCAAACAGCCAAAGAAATACTCACAAGCGCCAAACACCAAGCTGAAGCCATCATTGCCCAAGGCTAAGCTGATTGGATGACAAATTCATTGGATCTTTTGTCTCATCTTGGAAGGCTGCATTAATTTTTGCATCAAGAAGATAATGGTGCTGCTGAGAGGAATTGAACCTCCGGCCTCTCCCTTACCAAGGGAGTGCTCTACCCCTGAGCTACAGCAGCTCGATAGCCTTAATGCATGGCCTTTGCCATGCGGCACCGTTAAGCGGGGCTATTGCCACAGCCCCGGCCATGATGCAAGTCAATAATGCCATGGGGCACTGAAAATATCATGCTGTGGCGGGCTTCCTTAAATTCCCGCTTGAAATTTGCGCAGCTTTTGCGCATCGTCCCGCCCATGAGCGATGTACCAGAGAAAAAAGCGCCCAAAGCGCCCTCAAAAGCAGAGGAAAAACAGGCCCGCCTTGCCGAGGCGCTGCGTGCCAATTTGCGCCGCCGGAAAAGCCAGGCACAGGATCGCAGCAAAGCGCCTGATGCTGGTGACGACAGCTAACCCAATATCTTGTATAAATCGGCTTGTACCCTACCACTGTTTGCCTTACAAATTGGCTGAACAGGTAGGCAGAGCCTACATACACAAACTCAACAGTTTCAGGGGAGAGGCACGTCATGGCCATTATGTCAGATAAATGGATTCGCAAAATGTCCACTGAGGAAGGCATGATCGAACCGTTTATTGATGGTCAGGTGCGCAAGGGCAATATCTCCTACGGCCTTTCTTCCTATGGGTATGACGCGCGGGTGGCCCCCGAGTTCAAGATATTCACCAATGTGGATTCCGCCGTTGTGGACCCGAAGGATTTCTCGCCAAAAAGCTTTGTAAACCGGGATACAGACGTGTGCATAATCCCGCCAAACAGCTTTGCCCTGGCCCGCACGGTGGAATATTTCCGCATTCCCAAGGATGTGCTGGTAATCTGCCTTGGTAAATCCACCTACGCGCGCTGCGGCATTATCGTAAACGTGACCCCACTGGAACCCGGCTGGGAAGGCCATGTAACGCTGGAATTTTCAAACACCACACCACTGCCCGCCAAAATTTACGCCAACGAAGGGGCTTGCCAGTTCCTATTCCTGCAAGGCAATGAACCCTGCGAAGTGGCCTATAGTGACAGAAGCGGCAAATATCAGGGCCAGACAGGCGTCACCCTGCCGAAGCTGTAAAAAGAGAGAGCATCTTTCTTTCACCCTTTTCGTGCCCTTAAATCGCCCTCATCAAAGGGCAAGCCTGAACCTTACTGATTTGAAAACGGATATTATCAATGGAAAAACTCATCATTAAGGGCGGCAACAGGCTTGAAGGCACAATTCCTATCAGCGGGGCCAAAAACTCAGCCCTGAAGCTGATGTGCGCCAGCCTGCTGGCGGAAGAACCGTTGCAACTGACAAACCTGCCCCGCCTTGCGGATATCACCACGCTGATTGATCTCCTCAATCATATGGGCGTGGGCGTTGCCATGGAAGGCGGCAAGGGCGGCGCGCTGCAGGGCCGCACCCTCACCTTTGATGCCAGCCAGATTAACGACACCGTTGCCCCTTATGATATCGTGCGCAAAATGCGAGCTTCCATTCTGGTGCTGGGGCCCCTTGTAGCGCGCGCAGGCGAAGCCATTGTTTCCTTGCCTGGTGGCTGTGCTATTGGTAACCGCCCCATTGACCTGCACTTGAAAGCCTTAGAAGCTCTTGGCGCACGGATTGACCTTGAACAGGGTTATGTGCGGGCCAGCGCCCCACAAGGCCTGAAGGGTGGCAATATCCGCTTTCCTTTTGTTTCTGTCGGGGCCACAGAAAATGCACTGATGGCGGCCACTCTGGCCAAGGGCACAACCACCATTCAAAATGCCGCTCGCGAGCCTGAAATTATGGACCTTGCGGCTTGCCTGAATGCCATGGGTGCAAAAATTGAGGGCGCTGGCCACGAAACCATTACGGTAGAAGGGGTGGACCGCCTGCACGGCACCACCTATGCCGTGATGCCAGACCGTATCGAAGCGGGTTCCTATGCGGTAGCAGCGCTCATCACCCGCGGTAACCTGCTGCTGAAAGGTGCTAATGCTGATCATATGCAAGCCACTCTTGATGTGCTTACTGATGCCGGAGGTATTGTACAGGTGGAAGAAGACGGCGTGAGGGTGAAATCCAATGGCCATATCAAAGGCTTTAATGTGGTCACACAGCCCTTCCCCGGCCTTGCAACCGATATGCAGGCCCAGCTTATGGTGCTGGCCGCTATGGCGGAAGGGGCCAGCGTGATTACAGAAGCGATCTTTGAAAACCGTTTCATGCACGTACCAGAGCTGTGCCGTCTGGGATCAGATATCACCGTAACAGGGGCCAGTGCTACGGTGCGCGGGGTCAAGAAGCTACGCGGCGCGCCCGTGATGGCGACAGACCTGCGCGCCAGTATGGGCCTTGTGCTCGCTGGACTGGTAGCCGAGGGTGAAACCACTGTGAACAGGTTATATCATCTGGATCGTGGCTATGAACGGCTGGAAGAAAAATTGCGCCAAGTGGGCGCGGATATAGACCGCGTTCCAGCTTAACTTACGCCATTTCTGTTTTAGATTGATACTCATTTCGTCACTCGCCACCTGACTGGCGGGTCCATTGAACGCGAGCTATTTCAAGCAGTTGTTCAGAGGAAATGCCAATGGATTACCCGGTCGGAGCCGGGTAATGACGAGGGGGAGGCAATTTCGATGGGAAAAGCGGCAAGAGCCCAGCCTCCCCACACAAATGTCAGCCTTAATCATAGAGAATCTATAGCTTTGCAGAAGTATCATATGTTTTTAACCGGACACCAGTGGACCAGATCGACGAGTAACGAAATGAGCATCAATCAAAAACAAAAATGCTATAAACTTGAT
>JBNKGK010000103.1:0-10248 GCA_050289785.1 Kordiimonas sp. | reverse complement strand
CGGATATCATACCCTATTAGTGGGAATGGGCACACTGGAGAGCGGCATTGGTCAGTGGGTTCTGACAGGTGAGCCCGTTGGAAAATTATCTGGTAGTTCGGCCTCGGCAGAATTATATATGGAGTTACGCTATAAGGGCGATGCAATAAACCCTGCCCCATGGCTAAACCGGTTAACAGCGGCAGCGAAGTAGATCGTCTAACCGTTGACGAGTGAATAGAAGAAAGGTTTGTTAATGCGGAAACTGGTAACAAGCGCTCTCCTGAGCCTGATGATAGCCCTGCCTGGCAACAGTGCAGCGCAGGCCAGCCAGGATGAGTTCTATGAGCAGCTTGACCTTCTCATGCGCATTTTCGAACGTGTTCGCTCGGAATATGTAGATGAAGTTGATGATAAAGAGGTGATCGAAGCGGCTATTCAGGGCATGTTGCGCTCGCTTGACCCCCACTCTACTTACCTGAACCCGGATGTGTACCAGCAGGTGCGCGTACAGATGGAAGGCGAATATGGTGGCCTCGGCATTGAAGTCCAGATGGAAAATGGCGTGGTGAAAGTTGTGTCCCCCATTGATGATACACCGGCTGCAAATGCCGGCATTATGGGCGGCGATTATATCACCCACATCAACGGCCGTTCCGTGCTTGGCCTGACCCTCACCGAAGCGGTGAAAAGAATGCGGGGGCCGATTGGATCCACCATTAAAATCACCATCATCCGGGAAGGCTATGAAGAGCCTCTTGATATTGAGATCGAACGCAAGAAAATCCTGGTCCATTCCGTTCGTAAACGCGTGGAAGCCGATACAATTGGGTATATCCGCATCACCACCTTTAATATGCAAACTGGCGAAGGTGTTGAAAAGGCCATCGATGGGCTTACGAAAAAGCTGGGCAATAAGATGGATGGCATCATCCTTGACCTGAGGAACAATCCGGGTGGCCTGTTAGATGAAGCGATCCGTGTTTCTGATGCTTTCCTGGATCGGGGCGAGATTGTTTCCACCCGTGGCCGCAAGCGCCAGAATAATAACCGATGGTATGCAACAGCTGGTGATTTGCTGCAGGGCATGCCTGTTGTTGTGCTGGTGAACGCTTATTCTGCCTCGGCCTCTGAAATTGTGGCCGGTGCGCTGCAGGACCATCGCCGTGCCGTTATTGTGGGTGATCAGACCTTTGGTAAAGGCACTGTGCAATCAGAAATACGCCTGGGCCGCACGGGTGACCGCGCAATCCGCCTCACCACAGCCCGCTATTACACACCAAGCGGCCGCTCCATTCAGGAACGCGGGATAGAGCCTGATATTGAAGTGTTATTACCACGCCTTGAGGGCCAGGCCGCCCGCCGTGAGGCAGATCTGAACGGTCATATCAAAAATGACCAGGATTATGTTGACCGCACGGGCGAAGAGGAAGCAAAGGCCAAAGCTATCTCTGATGTGATGAGCGATGTTGACGAAAATTCTCAGCAACCGGTTGACCTGCAACTACAATATGCGATTAAACTACTCAAAAATATGTCTTCCATGCCAAAGGAACAGGTAGCAGAAGTAAGGTAGTTCAGGTGCCCATAAGCATTTGCAACGATTTTACCACTATCAGAGGGGGTCTTGATCTGTGCCATCCAGCCTAAATGCTTTGCTTGCCGCATGGGCCGCTACCCTTATTATCGTTGTGGGCGGTTTTCTGGCCATAGAGCTTTCTTATGATCCAGAGGCAGAGCATATGCCTGCGGCTCGTGAGGAGGAGCAGAGTGACACGCCCGAGAACTCAGAACCCGATCATGATAGGGGCCATGATACGGATCATGTGAAGGCTGCAGAACCCGCACACGAAGAAACATCCCCTATGCCCAAAGGGATGGATAACTTCAAGATGCCTGAAACCAAGGTAGCAGACAGTCACACATCCCTTGCAGACCATGACATGCCAGCCCCAGGGCAAGTGGAAGAAGATAATTCCCCCACGGATGCCCTGCAAATTGCACCCGCAGGCCTGCCCGTGCAGGCAGACCCAGCCCTCCTTGAGAAATCAGATCAAGGCATGCTGCCACGCATTTCGGAAGACGGCAAACAGCCCTATGAATTTTATGCGGCCCCCTTCACCACGGATAGCAAGACACCGCGTATCGCCATTATTATGGGCGAACTTGGCCTGCGATCCCGCGCCACACAGCGCGCACTGGCTGAATTACCCGCTGATGTCACACTGGCTTTCTCACCCTACGCCGCTAACCTGATAGACTGGGGGGAGCGTGCCCGCGAAGATGGCCATGAGGTGCTTCTGATGGTGCCGATGGAGCCTGTGAACTATCCGCAGAATGACCCAGGCCCGCTGTCGCTGCTAACCAGCCAATCCAGCCGGGAAAACATTAACCTGTTAAAATCCTCCATGGGTCGGCTTACAGGCTATGTGGGCGTGATCAACCATATGGGCTCCCGCTTCACCGCAGCAAGCGATAGCATGCGCCCTGTGCTGGATGAGTTGAAGAAACGCGGCCTGATGTTTGTGGATAGCCGGTCCACCCGCTATTCCCGCGCCGCCACCATGGCGCGAGGCATGGGCCTGCCTGTCGCATATAACAACCGTTATATCGATGATGAACTGGCCACAGACAAGATTAATGAAGAACTGGCTGCGCTGGAGACCCGTGCCCGTACCCACGGCAGTGCCGTTGGTATAGCCCGGCCTTACCCTGTGAGCATCAATGCCATCAAGGTGTGGGCTGCCAGCCTGAAACAAAAAGGGTTTGCGCTCGTGCCCATCACCGGCATTGCGGACCGCCAACCACCTATTAACTAGAGTTTCCTTATGTCTGATTCTTCTCTGCCCTATCGCCCTTGCGTGGGCATCATGTTGCAAAATGCTAACGGCCTTATCTTTGTGGGAGAGCGCATAGACACGCCTGAAGCCTGGCAAATGCCCCAGGGTGGCATTGACGAAGGCGAGACCCCCAAAGAGGCAGCGCTGAGGGAACTGGAAGAGGAAATCGGGGTAACCCCAAATGATATCACAGTGCTGCGCCAAACGCCTAACTGGGTGACCTATGACCTGCCAGACCATCTTCTCGGCAAAGTGTGGGGCGGGAAATATAAAGGCCAGAAACAACACTGGTTCCTCATGCGCCTGAACGCAGAAGACAGTGCCATCAACATTGAAACCACTCACCCAGAGTTTTCCCACTGGAAATGGACGACCGCAGAGGCCCTGATCGCAGAGATCGTGCCCTTTAAGAAAGCCGTTTATGAACAGGTCGTAAGCCACCTTCTACCCTAATTTGGTCATAATCCCCAGCTAGGGAGAAGAAGATAGCTATTTCACGGTAGGAACCATTATGCGTCTTTGGGCTAAACTAACCCTGTTTCTTATACCCCTGATTGTAGTGCCTTCCGCTCAGGCAGAAACAAATTCCCAGGCAACACGTTTCGAAAAAGAAGGTGTTATCTTCACCAGGCTTGATGACACTGTCTGGCTACATTCAACCTTTACTACCGTAGAGAAATGGGGACGTGTGATCTCTAACGGTCTTATTGTTACGAAAGGTAGACAGGCAATCCTGATTGATACTGCCTGGGATGATGAGCAGACCAGTGTCATTCTTGAATGGGCCAGTACAACATTGGGCAGCCCTATCACAGCTGCTGTTGTCACTCATGCTCATTCAGATAAGATCGGAGGCTTGAAAGCCCTAAGAGAGGCCCAAATACCAAGCTATGCTCACCCAAAAACAAACACCCTTGCCCCAAGTCGCGGCCTGCTTCCCGCAGATTATAACCTTGTTCTGTTAGCAGATGGACATTTGCAGGCCCCTCAACAACAGGGCAACAACATGGTGTCACTACTGGATATTTTTTACCCCGGCCACGGACATAGCGAAGACAATATCGTGGTTCGAGTTAAGGATAGCCCGGTTCTGTTTGGAGGGTGTTTTATTCGCCCCAAAGGATCTAAATCCCTTGGCAACACAGCCGATGCCTCTATAGCAGATTGGGCAGTAGCCGCCCAGAAATTGCCAGATGAATTCCCCGAAGCATCAATCATTGTTCCAAGCCATGGCTCGCCAGCGGGGCGCGAGTTACTCTCGCTGACATACCAACTTGCTGTAGCGGCTCTCAATACCACTACACCAAACTAAGCTATCACCCGCCTGCCAAATCGGTGGATGATAGCTCAGTCATCTATCCTTCCCTAAGCACTCACATTCACATCCGGCTCATTCCACAGAACGGCGGTAATGGCTTCCAGCAAGGCCTGCAGGCCAGCATTAATGGCCCCGCAAAGACCTGCCGCCACCACGCAGGAAACGGCACCAATGCCCGGCAGCACCACCGTGCCGCCCGCACAGCCCGCCAGCAAGGCAAAGCAGGCTGCCGCCCCAAGACCGTAGAGCGCAATAGAGCCTGCCTTCGCGATCACATAACACCAGTCAATTTCAAGGGCCATGGCGCGGGCAATTTCCGTATTCGCCACAATAGCAGGAGCCTGGAATAACACAGAGAAAGCTACCATGGCGCGGGATTGATCAGAGAGCGCTGCCACCCCTTCCATGGAAAATTCCTTACGAAGCTGCTTGAACACAAGCTCACGATCCGTCTTTTCCCCATTCACCATGATGTACATGCCATAGGCTTGGGAAATTGCCAGTGTCGTTTCCCTGTACCCCACATTGATGTAACCATCTTCAATAGTGATCTCAGCCCTGCTTTCATCCGGAAAGAGAATAGTGGCTGCCCCAGCAAGGAAAGGATGATCATCAATTTCAAACGAACCATTAACGACAAACATCTCTTCCCGTGTTTCAGGCTTCATGCCTTCCCCCAAAGAGCCATCCGGCTCAAGGGGCATTTCCTCCTCCGACGGGCCAAAAGTGAAAGCCACTTTTTCATCTGACAGTTTAACAGGCTTCAGTTTTTGTAAAGGCTCCCCAGGCGTGGCTGGGCCATCTGTGGCGTCACTGCCGTTTTTATCCTTTTCCGTATCATCATTACAGGCTGTGAGAAGCCCGCTGCCTAGCACAAGGGCACTGGCCCCGGTGAGCAGCTTCAACAGCTGCCTGCGTTCAATAGAATGACTCATGTCCTAAGCCCCCGTGTTTAAAATTTGTTGGCTAAAACTCAAAACTTTTAAACTGGTGGTAGCATATCACATAATATAATCAGCGAAAGGCTGCTTTTTCTACACTTTACCTCACCTAATAAGTGTATTATTTGTGATGCTGTTCCATAGACGGATAGGGGTTATATGAAAAAAAATGAGCAGATAGACCGGATTGTTGCTTTCCTGAACAGTGTGGGCCTTCCAGTCACCGAAAAAAGCTTGCCTTCTGATACCTTCCTGCCCGGCATTCGCCTTGAAAACGGGGGGCTGGCCATTGACAGAGGCGCCCTTCTCTACCCCGGTGATATGCTTCATGAAGCCGGACATCTGGCCGTTATGGCCCCATCAGAGCGCAAGGCAGCCTATGCTGATGCTGGCGAAGATGGCGGCGCAGAAATGGCAAGCCAGGCATGGTCATATGCCGCTGCTGTCGCGTGTGGCATCCCTGCTGATATCCTTTTTCATGAGCAAGGCTACAAAGGTGACGCCCCTGCCCTCAGGGAACATTTCACAACAGACGGCACACTCGGTGTGCCCTTGCTCGTCTGGTATGGCATGACATCCACCTCGGAAATGGGCTTCACTGCCGATGGCCCTGAATATCCGGCAATGCGCTTATGGTTACGTGAGGTGGAAAACCCGGAAGACAGGTACACAAAAAAAAGCGGCTAAATAGCCGCTTTTTTCAAATCTTATCAGCTGAGCTTATTAAGCCGCAGCAACCTCAGACAAGGCATTCATCCATGCCAGCTCTTTTTCAAGGGCCGCGCGTTCCACATCGTCTTTGGCGTCCTCAATATCTTCACGGACATTAGCGATTTTCTGGCCAAGCTCGGCGTTATCTACCTCGTTAAGGTCCAGTGTCTCTTCCGCTAATATGGTGAGACCTGAATGGCCGATCTGAACCAGGCCACCTTTCAGGAACATCCGCTCAGGGCTTGCACCCTCAGTTTCATAAATCTCAACCACGCCAGGACGGATTGTGGACATCATGGGCGCATGGTCTGGCAAGGCGGCGAAATCACCGTCAGCGCCAGGCACAACAATCATCGCAGCCCGAGCATCTTTCAAAAGACGCTCTGGAGAGACGATTTCATAGTGAAGTGTATCTGCCATGATATCCGTGTCCTGTTCTTATGCCGCGTCAGCAGCAAGCTTCTCAGCTTTAGCCACAACCTGATCAATGTTACCAACAAGGTAGAAGGCAGCTTCTGGCAGGTGATCATATTCACCAGCAACAATTGCCTTGAAGCCGCTGATGGTATCCTCCAGCTGAACGAACTCACCAGGTGTACCAGTGAAGATTTCAGCAACATGGAAAGGCTGGCTAAGGAAACGCTGAATTTTACGCGCACGGGCAACAACCAGCTTATCTTCTTCAGAAAGCTCGTCCATACCCAAAATAGCGATGATATCCTGCAGAGACTTATACTTTTGCAGTACTTCCTGAACGGAACGTGCAACAGCATAATGCTCATCACCCAGAACACGTGGATCAAGAATACGAGATGTACTGTCGAGCGGATCCACAGCAGGGTAAATACCCAGCTCAGCGATCTGACGTGACAGAACGGTTGTCGCATCAAGGTGAGCAAATGAGGCAGCAGGCGCAGGGTCAGTCAAGTCATCCGCAGGCACGTAAACCGCTTGCACGGATGTAATGGAACCCTTCTTCGTGGATGTAATCCGCTCCTGCAGGGCACCCATGTCAGTTGCCAGTGTAGGCTGATAACCCACAGCAGAAGGAATACGGCCAAGAAGCGCGGACACCTCAGAACCAGCCTGTGTGAAACGGAAGATGTTATCAACGAAGAACAGAACGTCCTGACCTTCCTGATCACGGAAATATTCCGCCAGTGTCAGACCTGTCAGCGCCACACGAGCACGAGCTCCTGGAGGCTCGTTCATCTGACCATAAACCAGAGCAGCTTTGGATTCGCCGTCTGTCTTGATAACGCCGGATTCGATCATCTCGTGATAAAGGTCGTTACCCTCACGAGTACGCTCACCCACACCAGCGAATACTGAGTAACCGCCGTGGCCTTTCGCGATGTTGTTGATCAATTCCATGATAAGAACTGTTTTACCCACACCAGCACCACCAAACAGACCAATCTTACCACCTTTTGCGTAAGGGGCCAGCAGGTCCACCACTTTAATACCAGTTACCAGAACTTCAGCTTCTGTTGACTGGTCTTCAAAGCTTGGTGCTTCAGCGTGAATTGGCGCAACTTGTTTGTGGCCAACAGGGCCACGCTCATCGATTGGCTCACCAATCACGTTCAGGATACGGCCCAGAGTTTCGGGACCAACAGGCACAGAAATCGGAGCGCCTGTATCTTCCACAGCCTCACCACGAACCAGACCTTCAGTAGAGTCCATCGCGATGGTACGAACAGTGCTCTCACCCAAGTGCTGGGCTACTTCGAGAACAAGGCGTTGGCCATTGTTTTTTGTCTCAAGCGCAGACAGAATGTTCGGCAGTTGGTCGTCAAACTGAACGTCCACTACGGCGCCGATAACCTGTGTAATGCGACCAGTATTTTTGGTGGCAGCCATTGCTACACTCCTTAAGTAACTACAGCGCCTCCGCGCCGGAAATAATCTCAATCAGTTCTTTGGTAATGAAGGCCTGACGCGTACGGTTATACGTAATTGTCAGATTATCGATCATGTCGCCAGCGTTGCGGGTCGCATTGTCCATCGCAGTCATACGAGCACCCTGCTCAGACGCCGCATTCTCGAGAAGGCCCCGATAAACCTGCACAGCCACGTTACGTGGCAACAGATCTTCCAGAATGGCACCCTCATCTGGCTCATACTCGTAAATCGCACCAGCCAGGTCATCACCAGCTTCATTCTCGTTTGCCGCCTCAGGCAGAGGCGCGGGAATAAGCTGTTGCTTGGTGGTAATTTGCACCAGAGCAGACTGGAACTTGGCATAAAACAGTGTCGCTACGTCAAATTCACCGCGCTCGAACATGGCCAGAATATCAGCGGCAATAGGCTGTGCATCCGCAAAACCAAGGCGCTTCACGCCGGACATATCCTTGAGATCAATGATTTTCTCTCTGTGATCACGGCGCAGAACGGCATGGCCTTTCTTACCGATACATAGGATCTTCACTGTTTTACCCGCAGCAACGCGAGACGCAATGTGCGCACGGGCAGCCTTGACAATATTGGTATTGAAACCACCGCAGAGACCACGCTCTGATGTCGCCACAATAACCAACTCAACATCGTCCTTCCCGGTTCCTATGAGCAGGGGAGATGCACCGGGCTGGTCCTTAACCGCGAGGCCAAGGCCAGTCAGCACATTTTCCATACGCTCAGCATAGGGGCGAGCAGCTTCAGCAGCTTCCTGCGCCCTGCGTAATTTCGACGCAGCAACCATTTTCATGGCCTTCGTAATTTTCTGCGTCGACTTTACGGAGCCGATCCGAACTTTTAGGTCTTTAAGGCTTGGCATAGGCTTAGCCTTCCTCCAATCCGTTCAAACTTAGCTAAAGGACTTTGCAAAAGCGTCAAGAATAGACTTCAGTTTATCTGTTGTCTCATCACTCAGTTTTTGCTCACTGCGGATCGTCGCCAGCACATCACCATGCTTGGAGCGCACTTCACCAAGGAACTGCTCTTCAAAGCGGGTAACAGCTGTTGTCGGAATACCGTCCAGATAGCCTTTCACACCAGCAAAGATGCTCACAACCTGCTCTTCAACTGGCAGCGGGCTGTACTGGCCTTGCTTCAAAAGCTCGGTCAGACGGGCACCACGGTTCAGCAGCTTTTGTGTCGCAGCATCAAGGTCGGAACCAAACTGGGCAAAAGCTTCCATCTCACGGTACTGGGCAAGCTCAAGCTTAATGGAACCAGCTACCTGCTTCATCGCTTTGATCTGCGCAGAGGAACCCACACGGGAAACTGACAGACCCACGTTAATAGCAGGACGAATACCTTTATAGAACAGCTCTGTTTCCAGGAAGATCTGACCATCAGTAATGGAAATAACGTTCGTTGGAATATAAGCAGACACGTCACCAGCTTGTGTTTCAATCACCGGCAGAGCAGTCAGGGAGCCAGCGCCACGCTCATCAGAGAGCTTGGCTGCACGCTCGAGCAAACGGCTATGCAGGTAGAACACGTCACCAGGATAAGCTTCACGCCCTGGAGGACGACGAAGCAGCAGAGACATCTGACGATAAGCAACAGCCTGCTTGGACAGATCATCATAAACGATCACAGCGTGCATGCCGTTATCACGGAAGAACTCACCCATAGCACAGCCAGTGTATGGCGCCAGGAACTGCAGAGGTGCAGGCTCAGAAGCAGTCGCAGCAACAACGATGGAATATTCCAGAGCGCCGTTTTCTTCGAGTGACTTCACGATCTGAGCAACTGTAGAACGCTTCTGACCAACCGCTACATAGATACAGAACAGCTTTTCGCCGTCTTCTTTAGCAGAGTCATTCACTGATTTCTGGTTAATGAAGGTGTCAATCGCAACAGCAGTTTTACCTGTCTGACGGTCACCAATGATAAGCTCCCGCTGGCCACGCCCTACTGGCACCAGCGCATCAATCGCTTTCAGGCCAGATTGCATTGGCTCATGAACAGATTTCCGTGGGATAATGCCAGGGGCTTTTACTTCCACACGAGTCCGCTTCACATCTGTGAGTGGGCCTTTGCCATCGATCGGGTTACCCAGGGCATCAACCACACGACCAAGAAGACCTTTACCAATAGGTACGTCCACAATCGCGCCGGTACGCTTTACTGTGTCGCCTTCTTTAATACCTTGGTCACTACCGAAAATAACGATACCGACATTATCGCTTTCCAGGTTCAGGGCCATGCCCTTCACACCACCTGGGAATTCGACCATTTCACCAGCTTGCACTTGGTCCAGACCATAAACACGGGCAATACCGTCACCTACAGAAAGAACTGTACCTACTTCTGAAACTTCCGCTTCAGTGCCGAAGTTTGAAATTTGGTCCTTCAGGACCTTGGAAATTTCCGCCGCACGGATATCCATCACTGAACCCCTTTCATGGCGATTGCGAGGTTATCAAGTTTGGTTTTAAGGCTGTCATCCACCATACGGGACCCCACCTTTACCTTTAAGCCGCCGAGCAAGCTTTCATCGACACGATCA
>JBNKGK010000102.1:0-10249 GCA_050289785.1 Kordiimonas sp. | reverse complement strand
GCCCCATGTTGCTTTTTGTCGGTCTTGGTAATCCGGGCGACAAATATGCGGGTCACCGGCACAATGTTGGATTTATGGCGGTGGACGAGCTGGTTCGCCGCCATAATTTTTTGCCCGAACGCAAACGCTGGCAAGGCCTTGCCAGTGAAGGCAACATAGCAGGCGAAAAGATCATCATCCTCAAGCCCCAAACCTACATGAACAAGAGCGGCCAAAGCGTTGGCGAGGCCATGCGCTTCTTCAAGCTTGCACCAGAGGAAGTGTTTGTTTTTTATGACGAGCTGGACTTGGCCTTTGGCAAAGTGAAGGTGAAAAAAGGTGGTGGGGCCGCAGGGCATAATGGCATCCGCTCCATCACGGATCATATCGGGCCAGAGTTTCACCGCATTCGCATTGGTATTGGCCATCCGGGTGACAAAGCCAGAGTACACGGCCATGTGCTGGGTGATTTCGCCAAAGCAGAAAAGCCAGAACTTGAAAAGATACTGGACGCGCTGTCTGCTGCAGCCCCACACCTGATCAGGGAAGGCGCGCCCCGCTACACAACAGAGGTGGCACGGCTGATCAACCCACCCCGGCCAAGCACAGGCAAAGCACGGCCTGAGGCAGCAAAAGAACAGAGTGCAACGGCCACTAGAGAAGCCAGGTCGGCACACAAGACAGAGACAAAAGACAACAAAAGCAATGAAGGGCCAATGGCACAAATGCTGCGCGCCCTGAAGCTGAAGGGAGATAAGTAATGGGTTTCAAATGTGGTATTGTTGGCCTGCCAAATGTGGGCAAATCCACGCTGTTTAATGCGCTGACAAACACAGCGTCTGCCGCCGCCGCCAATTACCCCTTCTGCACGATTGAGCCAAATGTAGGCCAGGTACCCGTGCCGGATGAACGAATTTACACACTGGCAAAAATAGCAACCTCTAAGGAAGTCATCCCCACCCAGCTTTCCTTTGTGGACATTGCCGGGCTGGTGCGCGGTGCCTCAAAAGGGGAAGGGCTTGGCAACCAGTTTCTGGCCAACATCCGCGAGACAGACGCCATTTGCCATGTGCTGCGCTGCTTTGAAGATGATGATATCACCCATGTGGATGGCCGTGTTGACCCGGTTTCTGACGCCGAAACCATTGAAACAGAGCTGATGATTGCTGATCTTGAGAGCCTCGAGGGCCGGGTTCATGGCCTGGGCCGCAAAGTACGCGGCGGTGACAAGGAAGCCACCGCGACCATGGCCATGATTGACAAGCTGATCCCCCTTCTGAAGGACGGCAAGCCCGCCCGCGTGGTGGATGTGAAAGACGAAGAGGAAGAGCGCACCCTGCTTAACCTGCAGCTCCTTACCTCCAAACCCATTCTCTATATCTGCAATGTGGATGAAGAAAGTGCCGCCACTGGCAATGAATTTTCAGAGGCAGTTAAAGCCATGGCTGAAAAACAGGGTGCAGGATGCGTGGTCATCTCTGCCGCCGTGGAAGCCGAAATCGCCCAGCTGGATGATGAAGACGAAAAAGGCGAGTTCCTTGAAACCCTGGGCCTTGGCCAGACAGGCCTTGCCCGTGTCATCCGCGCGGGATATGACCTTCTCGAGCTGATCACCTATTTCACTATTGGCCCCAAGGAAGCCCGCGCCTGGACCATCACAAAGGGCACAAAAGCCCCGCGCGCTGCCGGTGTGATCCACACAGATTTTGAAAAAGGCTTCATTCGCGCCGAAACCATTGCTTATGATGACTATGTGAGCCTAAAGGGCGAACAGGGCGCCAAAGATGCCGGAAAAATGCGCCTTGAAGGCAAGGACTATATTGTTGTGGATGGTGACGTACTGCACTTCCGTTTCGCAAATTAAGACAAAAAGACACCCTGATTAACGCATTATATGACACCAATAGCTGCATAATGCGGCCTATCAGCTATAGCGACCACCTGAAGGTAAGGTATCCGGAAAGAAACATCTTATAGGGGAGATTTTTCTCCATAGACTGAAAACCGTCCTTCGGCATGGCTTTTGCTGATAAAGAAGATACGAACCATAGCTGTAGCTGCCCAACCTAACAGTCATGGTTTATAAAAGGGGTATCCATTTTCTCTCTTGATCAGCTTCCTCAGCCCACAGCGCTGGGCTGGGGAACTTGCTGTCTAAAACAGGCTATCCCGCTCAGAGAAATGCACGGCCTTACGCATATAGGGCAAGGCACCCTGCATATACACCAGGAAGGGCACCAGCACATAAAGCGGTTTCCATCCCATACCAATACCAAGGCCCAGCAGGGCCATAACCAGAAGAGTTGGCCACAAAAGCTTACCCCAATTTCCGAGGTTTGATACGCCCTGAAGACGCCCACCCCGACCCTGACGGCCCACAGCCTTAAACCAATAGATGGATGGCAGAACAAAGGCCCCAATTGCCCACAAGCCAAGCCCACACATCAACAAAAACAATGTCTCATGATATCCAGGAGGAGCGCGGAACCAATCACAATACGCGGCAACGATAAAAACCACGATCGGATATGAAACAGACAGTAAACCCACAATCATATTACTAATGGCACGAATACGCCACCAGCCCTGTGCATGTAAAATCCGTTCATGGTGACAAAACCACATGAGCGCCAGGCACATGATTTGTAAATTGAGCACAATTTCCCACCACCAGCGCGCCACAAGCAAATTATGCTCAAAAACCGTGGGCGAAACAAAAAAGGCCTGCATGAAAGAAAGAATAAAACCGATCACCAACAGGGCCAGCCCCCCCATAAAAGCCCGGCTATCCTGAATACGCTTGAACATCTACTGCACCCCCAGCCCCCCTGCCACCATGTATTAAAACGCATAGATGACAGATAGAGTTTGCTCATAACCGGCTTAAAAGTCAATTAAGCAGTGTATTATTCGCCCCTTAAAACCCCGCAGTAATCGCTGGCCAGATAAGGGGCAGAATAAAGGCTGTCATCAGGCCATTAAATGCCATGGCAAAAGCGGCGGCTGCTCCCATCAGATCACTTCTTCTCACAGCGGCGGCCATACCAAAAGCATGCCCTGCCGTGCCCATGGCAAAGCCCACAGCCAGCTCGTCATCCACCCCCAAGAGGCGCAGGAAAGCAGGCCCCCAAACGGCAGCCACAACACCTGTCATCAACACCACAAAAGCGGCCACGGCGGGGATCCCGTTCAGGGACTGAGCGATGGAGATCGCAATTGGCGAGGTTACAGATTTACTGGCCAAACTTGCCATCACATCAGGGGGAGATGCCAGCAAATGGGCAGCCACCAACGCTGTTGCCACGCCAGCAAAAGAGCCACCCCCAATGGCAATCAAAACAGCAAGGGGTTGCTGCTTGATGGCCGAAAAATTGCGATAAAGCGGCAAGGCCAGTGCCACAACGGTGGTGGAAAGCAACACCCCCAACACAGCCGTTCCCTCCACATAAGGTGTGTACCACTCTTCCCGCACGCTCAGCAAAGTGATGAGCACCAAGGAGGGGGTAAGTGTGGGATGCACATAAGGCCGCCTGCCAAAGCGCTTATAAATGACCTCCGCCATGACATATAAAAGAACAGTGATACCAAGCCACAGAAAAGAAGGCATATTACTCAACACTCCCAGACTGCCTGCTGAGCCACTTATACAAAAGCCCTGTCACGGCCAACCCCAAAAACGTACTGACCGTTACAGCCAATAACAGCACGACCCAATGGCCAAGCACCTGCTCACGCACTTCCACGATAGAAACCAGAAGCGGTATGATAAACAGGGGAAACACCCGAAACAAAAGCGCTGCCCCGGCCTCAAGAGTGACAGGCACCCGCTTCTGGGCAAACATGCCCAATGATAGGAGAGCCATGGCAATCACAGCAGAAGGCAGAGGCACATTCATTCTTTTCACGGCCCAATCCACCACCAGAAAAACGGCCATAAAAAAGACAATACCGGCAAATGAACGGAACATAACCCCCTCACTACATTAACGGGAAAACTTGCCGTTTTACCATACACAGCTAATATTACTACTATCGCTGAGATAGCCAGGCTCAGGGCTTACAGCAAGATAAAGGGAATGACAATGGCCACCGTCTATTTTGAGGATATCGCCGTAGGCACAACAGCCAGCTTTGGTTCCTATCATGTCACAGAAGAAGAGATTATAGAGTTCGCCCGGAAATATGACCCCCAACCCTTTCATGTGGACCCGGAAGCCGCAAAAACGTCTATCTTTGGTGCCCTGTGCGCCAGCGGCTGGCACACCTGTTCTGTCACCATGCGCATGCTGGTGGATCATATGACAGCCACCGGGGTGGCTGGTATTGCTTCCCCCGGCATTGATAATATTCAATGGAAAAAACCTGTTTTTGCGGGGGATATTCTATCCGTCAAAACAGAGGTTCTTGAAAAGCGGGAGCTAAAGTCGCGGCCGGAACTCGGGATCATCAAGTCACAGTTTGAGGTTTTTAACCAGAAAGGTGAAATCGTGATGGCCCAGCAGCCGAACACCCTGATTGCCAAGCGTCCACCAGCTAAAAACACCTAATAATAGCAATAACTCAACACTTGCGATAAAACCAATGAAATTTTTATGATGTGATAGCAGATCGCTTGCAATTTTATTTTGCTGCCTAATAATCTCTGTCAAGAGATTGAAGTTACAGAGTTTAATTGATGTACAAACGTTCACGTCATTTCCCTCCCCATTGTGTAACTTCTGTTTTAGTCAACTTTCTCATGCCCAATATCAGGGCCCATGAGAAAGCTGTTTAACCGTGGCTTAAGGGAATTTTCCATGGACGACCTGAACAAACTGGATAATGTCGAGCTGGCCCTGCAAATGCTGATCGCGGGGGATTATCACAGCGTGCCGAAAGGTACCTGCCTCTATACCACTCTTATCCGTCAGGTTGCTGATAGCCAGATTGCCCGAATTAACCGAAATCTGGAGCGTATGGTCGGCATGTCTGTCACCGCCAACGAGGGTGTTGCCGGTGTTGCAGAGATGACGCGGGAAATTAAAGAAATCGACCTACAATCCCAAACCATCGCCGCCGCCGTGGAAGAGCTCTCAGCCTCAGTACATACGATCGCAGAGAGCGCCTCTGGTGCCGCAGCAGAAGTTAATCATGTGTCGGAAAGTGCAACAAAAGGCCTGGATGCAGCCTTCAGGGCACAATCCTCCATGGATGAAATTGCAGAGTCTGTTCAAAACTCAGCAGCAAAGGTGGATGATCTTTCCGCCGCCTCCGAGGAAATCGGGTCCATCGTTAAAGACATTGAAGATATCGCCAAACAGACCAACCTCTTAGCCCTGAACGCCACCATTGAGGCCGCCCGCGCAGGCGAAGCAGGCAAGGGTTTCGCTGTTGTGGCCAGTGAAGTGAAAAACCTGGCCAAACAAACCGCCACAGCCACAGAAAATATCCGCACCCGCATTGATAACCTGCGCGCAGAGATGAGCAGCATCATAACCGTAATGCAGGAAGGCAAGGAAAAGGCTGCAGGCGGACGAGAGATCATCAACGCGTCCACCGAGGAAATGCAGAATATTTCACAGCAGGTGGATATTGTAAATGGCCGCATGGGTGAGATTAACAGCATTCTCGAACAGCAGGCAGAGGCTTCCCGTGAAGTCTCCTCCGGGGTGGGCACTATCGCCCAGATGAGCGCCCATAATGTGGAACAGATCGGCCATGTGATCGAAATTCTGGAGGCAACAGAAGCCCCCATTGTAGCGGGGGTGAACGAACTGGTGCCACGGGCCGGTAAGGCCGCCACCATTTATGCTGCCAAATCAGACCATATGATCTGGATGCGCAAGCTAGCCCAGATGCTGGCTGGCCGCGCCTCCCTTGACCCGAACGAACTGGCAGACCATCATAGCTGCCGCCTTGGCAAATGGTATGACGGACAGCAAGACCCGATGTTTACGGGCCTGCCTGAGTGGCAACAGCTGAAAGCCCCACACAGGGATGTACACGCCGCAGGCATTGAAGCCGCTGACCTCTATAACAAGGGGGATATTAAAGGGGCCATTGCCTCCGTGAAAAAGGCGGAATCTGCCTCCAAGCAGGTGATGGAGCTATTAGACAAAATCTCTAAAAAGATTGTTTAGACAGCGGACCGCCCCAAGGTGCGTAAGGCTTTCACGCGGGATAACAGCAACACGGCCAGAATGGCACCGTATATAAGCGGTTCTACCTGAAAGCCCTTGCACATCATGATGAAGTGAATGATCGCCAGCACGCCAATGCCATACACCAGCTTGTGCAGGCGCTGCCAACGCTTGGCGCCCAGCCGTTTGATCCACCCTTTGGTGCTGGTTACGGCAAGCGGGATAAGCAGTAAAAAAGCTGTCATGCCCACGGTGATATAAATGCGCTTCAGCACATCGGTCCACAGCTCCCCCCAGGCGAAATATTTATCCAGCCACACATAGCTGGTGATATGCACACACACATAAAAAAAGGCAAAAAGCCCAACCATCCGCCGGAAAAGAATAGGCTTGGGAGAGGAAAGCAGCTTTGAAAGCGGCGTTACCGCAAGGGCCAGCAGTAACATGCGCAAGGCCCAATCCCCCGTGAAGCGGTTCGAGGCCTCCTGTGGGTTAAAGCCAAGGCCATTTTCCAGCCACTGAAAAGCCAGCCACCACTGCCATGTCAGCCATAAAACGGGGATAGAGAGAAGCGCAAACACCAAAGGTTTGCCATAGCGGCGCAGCCTTGCCGTGGTTAGAACATCTCCAAAACTCATCTTGTTCCCATACTCCCGCGAGCTAATTCTCTATCATCATCCCGTGCCCTACCGCAGGCAAGTTTAGCGAGACCACCCCAAAACAATCACCATTTTGTGGTGAAAGTCGAACAATTTCTCCTCTCGTCATGCGACGGCTTGACCGGCGCATCCACTTCCCGTGATCCTGTGTATATGGACTAGCCGATCACCTCGGCGAGTGACGAAATTGGTACCAACCTAAAACAGAAATGCTTTAAACGGCACGAGCCCGGGGTGACATAGGCCCTGACCCTAGAAATTATCTTCCAAATCCATGCCCGCATACATAGAAGCCACTGCCTCACCATAGCCATTGAACATCAGGGTTTCCCGCCTGCCAAATTCACCAATACGGCGTTCCTTTGCCTGGCTCCAGCGCGGGTGGCTTACCTCAGGGTTCACGTTGGAATAAAAACCATATTCATGTTTGGCCGCTTTGTTCCAGCTGGTGCCCGGCATTTTCTCGGTCAGGCTGATCCGCACAATGGATTTGATGGATTTAAAACCATATTTCCATGGCACCACCAGCCGAAGCGGTGCCCCGTTCTAGTTCGGCAGCTCTTTGCTATAAAGGCCCACAGCGAGGATCGTCAGGTCATGCATGGCTTCATCAAGGCGCAGGCCCTCCTCATAGGGCCAATCCAGCACCGGCCATTTTATGCCGGGCATCTGCTTTTTATCTGCCAGTGTTTCAAAACGCACATAACGCGCGCCAGAGGCCATACCAACCTTCTTCAGCACAGAGGAAAGTGGCACACCAATCCACGGCACAACCATGGACCAGGCCTCCACACAGCGCAGGCGGTATATCCGTTCCTCCAGCGCGTTAAAATCTATCAGGTCCTCAAGGCCATAAGTGCCAGACTTTTCTACCAGCCCATCAACCTGCACAGACCAGGGCTTCGGCTGCAGGCGCCATGCATTTTTGGCAGGATCATCCTTATCTGTGCCAAACTCATAAAAATTATTATAGTGTGTCACAGCATTTTCCGGTGTCAATTTTTCACCCGGATCATAAGAGGATTGGGCATAGTTCAGTGAGGCCAGCGCCCTATCCTCACGCGCAAGCGCCGCAGACGCGCCGCCCATAGCGGCCGCCCCTGCCGCAGCAAGCCCCGCCCCCATAAAAGACCTTCTGTTCAGGTAAAGGCTTTCGGGTGTGACTGCGCTTTCTTTTTCCTGCCAGTTTGGGGTGCGCTTAATGAGCATATCAGTCTCCTTCCCTGAGAGACTAGCATCTGTGCCCGTCAGGTCCAATCACGAGTTAGTGCACAGAATGTGAGGCGCATTGATCAGGGGTGGCCACAAGCTTTACTCATCAAAGCTAAGGTCACCCGTTTGAGGCGCCCTGAAATGGGAATCAACAAGTTCAACGGGGATGTCATCCAGGCTTTTATGCTGCCATACTGGCTTTTTATCCTTATCGACCAGGATGGCACGCACGCCTTCATAAAAATCATGGCCTTCAAGAATATGGCACACCAGCCGATACTCCATCCGCATCACATCACGGAATTTATCCAGCACGGCACCGCGGCGAAGCTGGGCAAATGTCAGCTTCATAGAGAGCGGGGATTTGCTCAGCATGAGTTCATACTGCTCCTGAGCCCAATCTGAAGGATCGCGCTTCAAGGTGCGCATAATGCCAGCCACCGTCACAGCGCTAAAATGCTGATCGATATCTGCAAAATTTGCCACCATGGGGGCTGACTCTGGGTCCTCATGATATTTTTTCAGAATAGCCTTCACATCCAGCACATTTGAAATCCTGGCATTGGTTAATTCGGCCACCAGATTGGGAATTTGGACAGAAGGCACAACATGGCTTGCCATACCCAACGCATACAGGTCTGCCGCCTTAAGGCGCGCACCTGTGAGCGCCAGATACATTCCAGTTTCACCGGGCAGGCGCGGCAAAAACCAGCCACCGCCCACATCGGTAATCAGGCCGAGCCCTGTTTCCGGCATGGCAAACAGAGTTTTCCCGGTCGCCACCCAAAAGTTACCATGAAGGGAAACACCAACCCCACCGCCCATAACAATACCATCGACCAGACTGATATAAGGCTTACTAAACTCGCGGATGGCCACATTCATCCGGTATTCCGCCCCGAAGAAATCACGGCCACCTGACGTGCCTGCTTTATGAGCTTTGGCAACGGTCACAACATCACCGCCCGCGCAAAAAGCCTTGGCCCCAGCCCCCTGTATCACCACAGCCTGCACAGAAAGCATGGGTTCCCATTTTTTAAGCTGGTCATGAATGGCAATGCACATTTCAGTGCTCAAACTATTGAGCACCTCAGGCCTGTTCAGTGTAATCAGGCCAATATTGCCTTTTACCTGAAAGATAACATCACTTGTATTCATGCCATACCTTACGATGTGTGTTTACTTTTGCACATTACCCTCTTGGTCCCACACCTCTACAGATCCAAGGTTTAAATCGGCGATCTGTGCTTCAATAGCCTTTCTGTCACCAACAATAAGCCATGTCAGCTTATCCGGATGCATTGCAGAAGCGGCCGCTTCTTTTATGCCATCAGCCGTGAGATTATCATATTTTCCTTTAAGAGAAGTTACATAATCATAAGGTCTGTCAAAACGATGATTGGAAACCAGACTGCCCAGCACAGCAGAAGCAGTTTCAAATTCACCGGGCAAGCTGTTGATTTTATTGGTAACAATACGCTGCAGCTCTGCATCTGTTGCCGGCCTCGTTGTCAGATACTCTGTTACTTCCTTTTTCAGCTCTTTCACAGATGCCCCAGTTTTATCTGTCTGCACGGGGGCATAAACCAGCCACATGCGCTGGCCTCTGGCCTCCGTTGTGATGGTATAGGCACCATAAGCCCAGTGCTTGTCTTCCCGCAGGTTCATGTTCACCCGCGCGGTAAATTCACCACCTAATATGCTGTTTGCCATCTGTAGCGTGGTGTAATTCTCCGCCCCGGTGGAAGGAAACAGGTGCCCCGCCAGAATAAGAGACTGCGGTGAACCCGGCTTATCTACAATAATTACCCTTCCTTTTTCAGGCAGGGGAACAGGCTGCACATTCTTCACCGGCACGGATGTTGATGGGGCCTGCCAATCACCAAAGGCTTTTTCAAGTGCAGGCACGGCCTCAGCTAGCGTGATATCACCCACCATAAAGATGGTGGCATTATCCGGCCGCAGCCAATCGTTATGAAATTTCACCAGATCATCCCGTGTGAGGGCACTAATGCTCTCTGGCGTGCCAGACCCTGTGTAAGGAATACCATAAGCATGGCCTTCACCATAGAGAAGCGGCGGCAGGGTTCTGAGCGCCAGGTTCACTGGCTGGGCTTTTTCCTGCGCGATAGACGCGATCCAGCGAGGGCGCAGCCTGTTCAGCTCCGCCTCGTCAAAAGCCGGGTTCCTCACCACATCTGCCATCAGATCAAGGGATTGAGCCAATTTTGGCTTCAACGCAGACAGGGAAATCAGGCTGGTATCCAGTGTGGAGCTGGT
>JBNKGK010000101.1:0-10440 GCA_050289785.1 Kordiimonas sp. | reverse complement strand
GCAACTGGCGGATCGTGGGGTGGAGATTACCCTCACAGATAAAGCCCGTGCCTGGCTGGCTGAAAAAGGCTATGACCGCCATTATGGTGCGCGCCCCCTTTCTCGCGTGATTCAGGAACATATCAAGAAGCCGTTGGCGGATGAGCTGTTGTTTGGCAAGCTGGCCAAGGGCGGTGAGGTTGTGGTGAAACTGAAAGGTGATGAGCTGACTTTTGAGATCATTCCCCATGCACCCAAGGTGAAGCCGAAGGCTAAGCCAAAAGCGAAAACAAAGGCTAAAGGCTCCAGCGGGGTGCCTGCTACACGGAAAACACCGAAGCCCCCCGTGCCGGTAGAATGATTTTATTATAAAAAAATCACTCCCTAAGTGTTTGAAATATAAGGTGGCCGTCAAGAAATTTCACTTGGCGGCTATTTTTTTCTCTCTGCCCGCTGGGGTGTTTTGGCTGCTCTGCGTATATAATTATTAGGAGAGAAGTGTGTTATTATCATGTTTATGGAAAATGGCTCAAAAATAGTTTATCTGGATAAACGCCGTACTACCACAGGGCAAGGTGCGTTAGTACAGGCGTTGCTTGATGAATATGGCCCTTTTCTGGATCGTTTTCTCAGGATGCGGCTTGTCCCCGTTGATGAACGGGATGATTTGTTGCAGGAACTTTCGATCCGCCTGATACGGGCTGATAACCTGGCAGATATATATGCCGAAGGTCAAGCCGCTGTTCGAGCTTACCTTATTACAATTATAACAAATTATCTGCGAGATCAGCATCGTCGCTCTGTGGTGCGCATGGCATCCTTTCATGACAGTTATGATCAGGAAACCATAGTACTGGAAGATGCACGCTCTCCTGAAATGTGCGTTGCAGCCAGGCAGGAGCTGGATACCATCAAAACGGTATTGCAGGATCAACACCCCAAATTCCGCAAGGCGTTTATTCTGAGCCGTATGCATAGTAAGAGTTACAGCCAGATTGCCAAGGAAATGGAAGTTTCCGTGAGTATGGTGGAAAAATATATCTCTACTGTTCTCGGCCATATCAGGGCCGCGCTCAGCCCTAAAATAGACAGTGATAAAAGAAGCTAGACCCATGAAACAGACAGCAGACCACAGACTATCACAGGAGAGAGCAGCACAGGCAGCAGCCTTTGCCGCCAAGCTGCATTCGGGCAATGAGCTAACAGCAGAAGATGAAACAAAACTCATGGACTGGCTGGACGCGGACCCTGCAAACCACAGTGAATATGAGAAGCATCTCCATGCCTGGATGGTGGCGGATGAATTGCCTGAGGATAACGGTATAGCTGTTCAGCCTAAAACCCCCTGGAGAGCCATTTCAGCCATTGCCGCGGCGGTGTTGTTAGCTGTTGTTTCCCTGGTTTATACAGGCTTTGGAGATAGAGAAACCTACGTCACTGCTACGGGGGAGCAGCAGGAAATTCAGCTCGCAGATGGTAGCCAGTTGATCTTGAACACCAACACCCGCCTGACAGTGGATTATAGTGGCAGCTACCGTCGTGTGAATGTTGACTATGGTGAAGCCTATTTTGATGTGAAAGCAGAAACGGCCAGGCCTTTCAGTGTTGGGGTGGGGGATCATGAAGTAACTGTGCTTGGTACCCGGTTTAATGTGCACAAAGGCAGTGAGAAAACGACGGTGGCGGTGTTGGAAGGGCTGGTGAGTGTGCAGGCTGACCAGCAACAAGATGCTATTGTGCGTTTGCCTGCAGGGAAGGTGGCTCTGATGTCTGACCAAGGCCAAGAGCAACCATTGGTGACTGAGGGGGCCATTCAATATGATGATTGGCGGCACGGTATTGTCACCTTTGATGAACAATCCCTGTTTGAAGTGCTGAAAGAAGTTAATCGTTATACCCGGCACAAGCTGTTGATTGAAGACAGAGCCATTATGGACCTGAAGGTGAGCGGTGTTTTCTCGCTTTCCAATCTGGATGCCATTCTTGAAGGCCTGGAAAAATCTTTCCCCGTGAGAGTGGTGCGTCAGGGTGACCGTATCAGCCTGATTGGCCGGGATTCTGCCGAGGGTTAAACCTTTTTTAAGCGGTTGCTTTTAAATTTAATCACAAATCCACTGAGGTGTTTCTCTGACACTGCGTTTGAATCCTTTAGAGGGCCGAAAAGGGAAAGGTCTTCACAAAGCGTTTCGGAGGAACAATAATGATTTTTCAAAAGGGAAAGCCAGCACGTCTGGCAATGAGGGTGAGAAAGAATATGCTTGGTCTTGGCATGGTTTCTGCCATTGCTTTAATGGGGGCGCAGGCTGGCGCGTCTGAGGGCAATGTGGCCGTTGATATCAAACCACAAAGGATGGATCAGGCGCTGTTGCAACTGGCACGCCAGGCTGGTGTGCAGATCATCTTTCCAACCAGCGATGTAAAAGGGGAAAAATCCCCCTCGGTTCAGGGCGATATTCCTGTTGAGGCAGCGCTGGGTAAAATACTGGAAAATAGTAGATTTGATTTTGAGCGGACGTCCAAAGGGCTGATCGTTGTTAAGGAAAAATCTGCGTCAGCGGCTTATAGTGATGAGATGAGCTCTGGGGATGATGTTTCCAATAATGATACAGCATTTGTCTTGGAAGAAATTGTTGTAACAGCGACAAAGCGGAATACCAGCCTGCAGGATACAGCTTTATCCATTAGCGTGCTGACAGGTGGACAACTGGAAAAACGTGGTATTACCTCGCTCGGGGAAGTGATTTCATCTGTGCCTGGGGTCGATATGCCATCAGGGGCACCCGGTAACACCTCTATTGTTGTTCGTGGTATTTCAACCAGTGTTTTTGGTGAAAGCCCGAATAGCACAAGCAATCAAACAACGTCTTCTTATTTGGACGAACTACCGCTTTCTCTGGGTGTTGCTGATATTAGGATGGTGGATTTGGAGCGAATTGAGGTGCTTAAAGGCCCACAAGGTACGCTTTATGGTCAATCTGCCATGGGCGGTGTCCTGCGTTATATTACTAATAAGCCCAGCACTGAAGGCTTTGAAGGCAAAGTGAGCGGCTATATTTCTGACGTCAAAAACGGTGGTATCAGTCACGGTCTGCAGGGGCATGTGAATGTTCCTGTCAGTGAGACATTTGCAATCAGGGCCGCTGCTTATCGCTATGACAATGCGGGTTTTATTGACTCGATCGGCTCTGATATTAAAGAAAATGCCAACACCGAAGAGACTATTGGAGGGCGGTTAAGCCTGAGATGGAATGTTACAGACAGGATTACGTTTGATGCAACCTATTTAAGGCAGGAAATTGATTTAGGGGCTGAACAGTCTGCTACAAACACATTCACTCCTACACCATACACCTTTCCTGTTGTGGTGCCTTCGGATCTGACAGATATCAACCTTTCCGATCCTAAAATGCAGCACGTAAATCCCAGCACCTTTCAGGATGAGGTGATCAGTGCCAAACTGGAAGTGGAATTTGACGCCTTTAATGCCATGGTGCTTGGTGCCAAAAAGCGCGCTGACTTTGATGCTTTACTAGACACATGCCTATATGTGGATTTGCCAGGACAGGGTGAAAATGGTGGAACTTTCAGGTGCCCTTTCACGTCTGACAGAGATCGGGATATTGAGACTCTCGAACTGCGCCTGACATCAAACGAGCCCATTGCCTCCTTTGCTGACTGGATCTTCGGTGTTTGGTATGAAAATAAAGATGACCTCTACCTGGTTGACACTCTCGATGTTGTTGAAGATGGTGATTCCGCAACACTTTTTAATGCCTTTACCTTCGTTAATGGCGATATAGGTGAGAACTGGGATCGGACATTTGATTCCAATGAATTGGCCTTTTATGGAGAAGTAGGGCTTAATTTCACGGAAGACCTGAAGTTAACAGTCGGGTATCGCTATTCAACAGTAGAAACCAATCGGGAAACTATTACAGCCGATGGCTTCTTTGATGTCCTTATTGGCCGTGATGGGGCATTGGGTGTTGACCCTTATACCAAGGAAAAAGTGCACACTTTTAAGTTTAACCTGGAATATCAGGCGACAGACGATGTGCTTGTTTATGCTTTGGCTTCATCTGGATATCGTGCCGGTGGTTTTAACGTAGGGGCGTTTCCGTTTGTGCCGCCATCCACTTATGATTCCGATACGCTGTGGAACTATGAACTTGGGGCTAAAACAAGCTGGTTAGATGGCCGTTTGACCTTGAACGCTATCGGTTATCAAATTGACTGGAATGATATTCAGTTGAGTGTGTCTAATCCACCCTATTATGTAACTGTGCTTGCAAACGCTGGTAAAGCTCGTATTCGTGGTCTGGAATTGGAAAGTAATTACTACTTTGACAGTAACCTTGTTGCTGGATTTAATCTCTCCTGGAAGAATGCAGAATTGCGGGATGACTATGTTTCCAGCGATGTTGTCATCGCCGCAGCGGGAAGCCAGTTACCAGCATCCTCCAAGCTCACCTATTCCTTGTATGCTGATTGGAGTATGGCGCTGACATCAGATATGGACCTGAATGTCTATGCCGCTCATCGCTATATCGGCAAGAGACAAGGAAATTTGGGCTCCCTTGATGAGTTTGAAGCCTACAGCCTGACAGATGTTAAAGTGGGTGTAACACATGTGAACGGTGTTGAGGTTTCCTTGTACGCAGACAATGTTTTCAACAATATTGTAGCCACAAACCTGTCTCGAATTGGTTCGTATCACCTGAAGAGTGCGATCAACCGACCCCGTACAATTGGCCTGCGCGTAGGCTATAGTTTCTAAGGCTTTTCAAATAGATAATCGTCTATGAAAGGCAGGGCTGCGTTCGCGCGGCCCTGTTTTGCTATTTCATCCGGCTTGCCAGTTTTTCCTTCCTCCTGTACTCTAAACATGGGTGAGGCAAGCTGGGATCATCTTTCCGTGCGGAAAAAAACAACAGTTCAATCTTTGGGGCATGATGAGCCTGAGGCGCAGGTTGCGGCGGCTGAGGGAGGGCATTTATTGCAATCTCTCTATGCTTCACATTGGGGCGAACTCTGCAATTATCTGAAGAAAACATATGGGGCAGGTCCGCCCGACCCAGAGGATGTGGCCCAAATAGCCTTCACCAATTTTGCCAAGCTTGATGATAAAAAATCGGTGCGTAACCCGCGTGCTTTTTTGTTTCAGTCTGCTCGCAATATCATGGTGGATGAAAAGCGAAAACAGCAGACACAAAGCAGCTATGCTGACGGGGTGAAAGCTGAAAACAGGGATAGTGGAGGGTGCGAAATTACGCCTGAGAACGTCCTCATGGAGAGGCAAAGGTTCAGCCTTTTAAAGGCTGTGTTGGCAAAAATGCCGAAAAGGCGCCGGGCCATGCTGCTTTTGAACCGGCTGGATGGCATTAGCTGCACTGATATTGGCCGTCAGGCCGGGGTGTCAGAAGCGGCGGTACGTAAGCAGATCAACCTTGCTCTCAAAGACTGTATGGATGTGCTTGAAGACCAGCAGGAAGACAAGACATGACAGCTCAGCACACAAAACAAGATATGGAGCGCATTAAAGCCGAGGCCAGAGAATGGCTGCTACAGCAAAAGCTCGATGGGGCTGAAAGGGCCGCGCAGGATGAATTTGGCCGGTGGTTGCAGGCCGACCCGCGTCACGGTGATGTCTATGCGCTGGCAGAGCAGGCATGGAATGACCTGAGCAATATGGGTGCTGATCCAGATGTGGCCGCAATGAAAGAACTGCCCCAAAGTTTTGCGGACAAGCTGTTTTCTCCTTTAAGGGGGCTTGCGCCGCGCCCTGTGTGGGCTTTTGCTGTAGTGGCTCTGATGGCTGTCGGCTTTGCCATGGTACCCATGTGGCAAGAACAGGCGCTGATTGAAGAGACATACCAGACAGAGGTGGCGGAACTGAGGGAAGTAATGTTGCCAGATGGAAGTCAGGTCACATTAGGGGGCAAAACCAACCTTGCTATCAGTTTCTCTGCTGAGGAAAGACGCGTTCAATTGACATCTGGTGAAGCCTTTTTCTCTGTAGAAAAGGCAGTGGATCGCCCCTTTGTTGTGGTGGCAGATGGGGCTGAAGTGCGGGTGCTTGGCACCAGCTTTGGTGTGCGCACAGGTGGCGGTCAACTGCGTGTCGCAGTGGAAGACGGCCTTGTTGAGGTCTCAGCAGGTGAAGAAGCGGCGGAAAAACAGCTCCTGAAAGCCGGGCAAATGCTGACAGCAGACAATATGCTTCGGGTGCGGAATATCGCAGCAGAGACCGCGGGGGCCTGGCGCAAGGGTCGGCTTGTTTATAATGAAGCATCGCTTGCTGCGCTGGTGGCAGATGCCAACCGTTATTTCGCCGGGGAAATTCGGCTCGCATCCGCAGATATGGCCGCAATGCAGGTCAATACATCGTTTCGGAGCGACCAGGTGGAACAGATGATCAAAACACTGGAATATGCCTTGCCCATTACGGTGGAATATAAAGATAATCAGGTTATTTTGCTTGCTAAAAAGTCCTAGTTTTTTCTTGTTAGAAAAATATTTATGTTTTTTTTGCCATGATGGGGTTCGAAATGCCCACACCCATCCGTCATCTTGCCGGGAAAGCCAGAAGGCACCCATGTAACAGGATAGAGATGACCTTCGGGAGGGAGGAAATATGATGAAAAAATCATGTTTTAAAGGAAATACGATAAAGCGGATGATGACGGCTTGTGCCGTGACAGCCTTGCTGAGTGCCAGCCAGATGGCACCAGTTGTGGCGGATGATAGTGAGAAAGTGTTTAGCATTCAGGCACAATCTCTGGCAGCCGCGCTTAATGCCTATTCAGCGCAGGCTGATCTCATTGTCACTGCCCCGCCAGAGCTGCTGCGCGGTAAAATGGCACCTGCCGTGAGCGGCATGATGAGCGCAGATCAGGCACTTGCCCTGCTTTTGGCAGATACGGGCCTTTCTGTGCATCGCAGCTCAGAGGCTGGTATCACTATTGTTCAGGGGACAGATGACGCTTCTGGCAGTGCAGACAGCGATCAACGTTCAGAAAATATGTTTGTGCTGGAAGAAATTATTGTGACAGCGGAAAAGCGGGCCGAAAGCCTACAAGACATTCCAATAGCAATTTCAGCCTATTCTGGTGATAGAATAGAGCGTGCCGGAATAGCCGGTATAAGAGAATTAAAGCAACTTTCTTCAAGCCTGCAGTTTGGCGAGAGCCCTGCCGCTGTTCGTGTGTCTATCCGGGGGGTGGGGTCAGAGCTTCCCAACGTGGGTAATGAAGCCGGTGTGACCATTTCTCAGGATGGTGTGCCCTTTTTCAACCCCTATATGTTTGATGCCGGTTTCTTGGATATAGAGCGTGTTGAAGTCTTAAGGGGCCCTCAGGGCACGATTTCTGGTAGAAATGCTACGGGCGGCGCCATCAATATTCATTCCAAGCGTCCCACAACAGAGTTGGAAGCCGGTTTGAAGGCTACTTTTAGCAACTATAATAGTTTGGAGACAGAAGGGTATATTAGTGGGCCTCTTACTGGCGACGACCTTCTTGGAAGGCTGGTTTTTCGCACCCAAAGGGCGGATGGCTGGTTACATAATACGCTGAGGGATGAAGAGCATAACGACAAAGATAAAATGCAGGTACGTGCCTCGTTTCTGGCCTACCCAAGCGAGAATATAGAAGCGTCTTTGGTTCTGGAGGCCACTATTGATAGATCGTCTCCCGCTTTTACAGTTGCGTTCGGGCGGGCAAGACCTGACAAGCCCTCATCTGCGGAGGCTAATGGCGTGCCAGAGTCAATTATAAATCTGGATACCTTAGAGTATCAGCAGGACTATAAAAATACGAGTCGGGTGGAAAATTATAAAGCAATTTTAGGATTGAAATGGGATTTAAGTCCTTCCGCGACGTTAACGTCCACAACTGGTTATATTTCCCATAATCGGTTTAATAGGGTTGATGCAGATGGTACTGCAGCTTTTCTGGATGTGTATGATCCCATTGAATTTGACCTTTGGCAGTTCTCTCAGGAACTGACCCTGGCTGCAGATATTAGCGATAATCTGGATGTGATCTTTGGCGCCTTGTATATGCGGGCCAAGGCAAGAGAGCCTGTCACGATCATAAGACCAACTATTCCCGAGGGTGATCTTGTTTTGGAGCCGGAACAAGACCTTAACTCCTATGCCGTTTACACGCAGTGGCGTTATCGCCTCAGCGATCAATGGCGTGTTACAGTTGGGGGGCGTTATACGCATGACAAAAAGGATTATGTTGAAGATTTATTCCTCTTTGGGAGCACCATTATCACGCCAGTGAATGAAGCGTGGGGGGCTTTTACACCACGTTTTGCCATAGATTACACTCCTTCTGATGATCAAACCTTATATGCAAGTGTGTCTCGTGGGTTTAAATCTGGTACCATTAATACATTCGGTGAGCAGGTTGTTGAACCGGAATATCTTTGGAACTATGAAATTGGTGTAAAGTCTAACTGGCTAGATAGGCGTGTGCGTACAGCTTTGGCGGGTTTTTATATGGATTATACCAACCTGCAGCAGCAGGTCATACGGGTGAGCCCAGTAACTGGCGGCCCAACCAACATCATTGAAAATGCGGGCACGGCAACTATTGCTGGGCTGGAATTTGAAGCGGAAGCCTATATTTCTGATCAGTTTATTCTGACGACAGGGGTTACATGGTATGCTGATGCCAGTTACAATGATCTGGAAAGTATTGATAATATCTTTCCCGAACTCGGTACGCCTGATCCTGCAAGTGGTCAGAATATTCGGGATTTGGAAGGCAACCAACTCGTACGTGTGCCTGATTGGCAGTTCAACATTTCGGGGCAATATACAGTGCCTGTGGCAGATACAATGCAGGCATCGATAAGGCTGGATTATCAGTGGCAGGACCGTATTTTCTTCTCCTTCTTTAATCATGAGCTAACGGCGCAGGAAGCATATGGCTTGGTTAATCTCTCTTTGGCTCTGGAGGATGTGGATGGCAAATGGAAAATTATGGGATATGTGCATAACCTTACTGATGAGCGATATATCAGTAATTCGACAGAAGTAGCTGCCTTTGGTGGTGTGTACCAGAATGGTACTTTGGGTGAACCCCGTATGTATGGCATTAGCCTGGCTTACAAATTCTAACGTGTTGTAAAATAAGTGATATCAGGGGCGCACGTTTGCGCCCCTTTTTGTTTCTGTTTTTCCGTGTTAGGCTTGCTTGTGGTGGTAGGTGACGTATTTCATGGGCAAGACACGGTCATATCTGGCGGATGATATGCCTCTTCAGGGGTTAGCTGAGGAGGAAGCCGCGCATTGGAAAAAGGTGGTTTTGCGCTTCCGCAGTCCGCTTGCCGGTTTCTTTTTCAAGCGTGTGCCAGATAAAACCCTGGTGGATGATCTGGTACAGGAAGTTTTCATGCGCCTCATTCGCCGTAAAAGCGATGAACCCATTGAAAAGCTGGAACAATATATCTTTCAAACCGCCGCAAATGTCTTGAGAGACCATGCGCGCCGGCAGGCTGTGCGGCAAACGGGGGCCCATGAAAGCTTCGATGAAGCCGTGCATCCGGGTTCGGATATTTCTCCCGAGCGCGTCATAGAAGGTAGAGAGCAGCTTGCTCTGCTCACTGCGGCGATCAAAGAAATGCCAGAGCGTACCCGCGATATTTTCGTGCTCAGGGTGCTTGAGAAGAAAAAATGCGCTGAGGTGGCGCAAATGATGGGGCTTTCTACCCGCGCTGTTGAGAAGCATATGGTCAAGGCTTTTGCCTATGTGAACCATATGATGGAAAAAAAGCCATGACGCAGATAAAACCTGAAGACATAGCGCATACTATGACAGCGGCAGATAAAAAGGCTGTAGCGCTGCAGGGCAGGCTGCATGATTTGCCGGATGATCAGGATGTTGAGGCCGATGCGCAGGCATGGCTGGATGAAGGCGCGGATCATGCCGAAGCTTTCGAAAAAGCGGGGTATATGTGGGATTTGGCCGAAAGCATGGCTGACGAGCCTGAGCTCCTGGCCCTCAGAAATGAAACACTGGCGCGTGTGGCGCATCAGCCAACACCAGTGGCACGGCCCTTTTACCGCCATTGGGGGGCTGTTGCTGCGGCCTTGCTGGTGATGTTTATATCTGCTTCGTTTCTGTGGTCTGATCAGGCCAGACAATTTTTGCATTGGGCAGGTTTCACCGCGTCAGAGCAAGGCGGGCAGCTTTTCCAAACTGGTGTGGGGGAACGCCTTGCTGTTACACTGGATGATGGCAGTGTGCTGACGCTTAACACTGCAAGCCAGGCGCAGGTTGTTTATAACGGTGCTGAACGAGTGATTGACTTGAAGGCAGGCCAGGCGCTGTTTGCTGTGGCGAAGGACAGGAGCAGGCCGTTCAGTGTGCGGGCTGGTAACCGTGTGATCACAGCGCTGGGCACAGCCTTTGATGTACGGCTTGATGTGAACGAGCTGGCCGTGACATT